>JAKLLP010000021.1 GCA_023150055.1 Gammaproteobacteria bacterium
GGAGGTCTCCGCCGTCGCTCCCGCCCTCGTTCATCAACACTCGCTTTGGGCGGAGACCCCCGCCTCCGGGCGGTCCGCCCATCACAGAGCGTCGACAGCATTTGCGGCACGCCGCCCTGGCTGGTGAAAGCGAGGGGCTTTCGCGTACACTTCGCCACCTGATCACACGCGATCGCGGGAGAGAGTCGGCGGAAAACGCCGGCCGCCGAAGGCGCAACCCGCCCGGAAACGCTCAGGCAGAAGGGACCGGGATCGCGGATTGGCTCTGGAGAGCGGCCGGTCGTCCGGCCCACCGAAGGGGAGAGGTGGCAGCCGCACAAAGGCGAGTCACCCGATCTCTCAGGTCTCAAGGACAGAGGGGCGGCAGGCGCGGGCCTGCCGTCCCTTTTTTGTTGGCAGCGGATGAAATTGATGCCCAAGCGCACGCCGCTCTATGACCGTCATGTCGCCGCCGGCGCACAGATCGTGCCTTTTGGCGGCTGGGACATGCCCCTGCACTACGGTTCGCAGATCGAGGAACACCACGCCGTGCGCCGCGGGGCGGGGGTCTTCGATGTTTCGCACATGACGGTGGTCGACGTTCGGGGGGGCGGCGCCACGGATTATCTCCGTCGTCTCCTTGCCAACGACGTGGCGCGGCTCGCGGCTGGGCAGGCGCTCTACAGCTGTATGCTCAACGAGAGCGGTGGCGTCATCGACGACTTAATCACCTACCGGCGTGGCTTGGCCGGGACCAATGGTTATCGCGTCATCGTCAACGCCGCGACCCGCGACAAGGACCTGCAGTGGATGCGCGAGGTCGGACGTGCTTTCGAGGTGGACTTCCAGGTTCGCGACGACCTGGTGATGCTCGCCGTGCAGGGACCGAAAGCCTTCGAGCGCGCATCGCCCCTGCTGCCGCCCTCGCTGGCAGCCGCGGTGGGTCTCCTCGGGGCTTTCCACGCCGTCGAGTCCAACGGCGTTTTTCTTGCCCGCACCGGCTACACGGGTGAAGAAGGTTGGGAGATCCTGCTGCCAGCGGAGGAAGGGGTAGGCTGGTGGGATGGGCTGCTCGCTGCCGGTGTGGTTCCTTGTGGTCTTGGTGCTCGCGACACGCTGCGCCTCGAGGCAGGCATGAACCTGTACGGACAGGATATGGATGAGATGACTTCTCCGCTGGTGTCGGGGCTCGCCTGGACCGTCGCCTGGGAGCCCGCCTCGCGGGAGTTCATTGGCCGTGGCGCACTGGAGCGTGAACGAGCAGCAGGTCCGGTAGCGAGGCTGGCCGGTGTCGTCCTCGCGGAACGCGGAGTGATGCGCCGTGAGCAACGTGTGCTGACGGGGGCTGGCGAGGGGGGTATCACCAGCGGTGGGTTTTCACCGACGATGAACTGCTCGATCGCGCTTGCGCGCGTGCCCCGGCACGCGTCGGGCGACTGCCAGGTGGAGATTCGGGGGGTGATGCGAAGCGCACGACTGGTGCGGCCACCTTTCGTCCGTCATGGGCAGGTGCTGGTGGCCTGAGTGCGTCGATCAAAAGTGGAGGATGTGTAAACATGGCTGCGATACCCGGAGAGCTGAAATACACCAAGGACCATGAATGGGTCCGCCCGGAAGAGGGCGGCTCGGTGGTCGTGGGGATCACCGATCATGCCCAGCAGCAGCTCGGCGAACTGGTGTTTGTGGAGCTTCCCGATGCGGGTCGAACGGTGGCGGCGGCGGAGGCCTGTGCGGTGGTCGAATCGGTCAAGGCTGCCTCGGATGTCTACGCGCCGCTCGCCGGTACGGTCATCGGCGTCAACGACGCTCTCGACGCAGAGCCCGGCCTCGTCAACCGCAGCCCGTATGGCGAAGGCTGGCTGTTCCGTATGCAACCGGCACCCGGCGGGTTGGCGGGTCTGCTCGACGCCGCGGCGTATCAGCAGATACTCGAGCAGGAAGGCTGATCGGGAAGTCACTCGTGCCGTTCATTCCCCATACGGAAGATGACGTCTCGGCGATGCTCACCGTCATAGGCGTGGCCAGCATCGACGACCTGTTCGACGAGATTCCAGCCGGGCTCAATGTGGCGGGTCTGCCGCGGGTTGGGCCGGGTCTCAGCGAGGCCGAGATCGCCCGCCTCATGACCGAGCGCGCGGACGGTGACGGCCGCGAGTTGTGTTTCGCGGGCGCGGGCGCCTACGATCACTACATACCTGCCGCGGTGTGGGAGATCGCCACCCGCGGCGAGTACTACAGCGCCTACACGCCCTACCAGGCCGAGGCAAGCCAGGGCACGCTGCAGCTCATCTACGAGTTCCAGTCCATGATGGCGGGCCTGACCGGCCTCGATGTAGCCAACGCTTCGCTTTACGATGGGGCAACCGCATTCGCCGAGGCCTGCTTGATGGCCGTTCGCGCCAATCGCGCCTCGCGCTCCCGCCGTGTGCTGACGACTCGTGCGATGTCGCCTGCCTATCGCGACGTAGCACGCTCGATTCTGGGCGGGCAGGGGGTTGAGCTCGTCGAGCTGCCGCTGACCGACGGGCTGACGGCGCTCGATGCCTTCGGCGCTGAAGACGGCGACTTCGCCGCGCTCGCCATTCAGCAACCGAACTTCCTCGGCCGGCTGGAGGCCGTCGATCAACTCACCGACTGGGCGCAGGCCCGCAAGATGCTGGTGATCGGCGTCTGTCACCCGACCATGCTCGCGTTGCTCAAGCCGCCGGGAGCGTGGGGTCAGGCCGGTGCCGATATTGCCTGCGGCGAAGGCCAGCCGCTCGGCATCCCGCTGTCCTCGGGTGGCCCGTATTTCGGCTATCTCACGTGCCGCCTGCCGCTGGTGCGGCAGATGCCAGGGCGGGTTGTCGGGCGGACCGTCGACCTGGACGGCCGGCCCGGCTTCACCCTGACCCTGCAGGCGCGGGAGCAGCATATTCGCCGCTCCCGGGCCACCTCCAACATCTGCACCAACCAGGGACTAATGGTCACCGCCGCCACGATCTACATGTCCCTGCTGGGCGCCGAGGGGCTGCGCCGCGTGGCTGCCCAGTGCCACGCCAACACACGTGCCCTGGTCACGGCGCTGACCGGGCTGCCCGGAGTGGTGCTTGCCTTCCGGCCTTTCTGCCACGAGGCGGTCCTGCAGTTCGATTGTCCCGTTGCGCCGCTGCTCGAGGGACTTTCCCGCCAGGGAATCCTTGGCGGCTACGACCTCAGCGAGGACTATCCGGAACTGGGGCAGGCGCTCCTGGTCTGCGCGACCGAGATGCGTTCGGCGGCGGACATCGAGCGCTATGCCGTGGTGTTGAAGGGTCTAATGACGGCGCCCTTGCGGGCGCAGGGCGGCTGAGACGCAGGCATGAAAACCGAACCCGTGATTTTCGAGTATTCGCGCCCGGGGCGGCGTGCCCCCTCACATGCGCCGGCGGAGGCGGCTGGCCCCGGCGACCTGCCGGCAGCGGTCCTGCGCACAGATCCACCGGCCTTGCCCGAGGTTTCCGAACTGCAGGCAGTGCGCCATTTTACGCGTCTGTCGCAGTTGAACTTTTCGATCGACACGCATTTCTACCCGCTCGGTTCCTGCACCATGAAATACAACCCGCGAGCCTGCAACCGGCTCGCGATGTTGCCGGGTTTCCTCGGCCGCCACCCGCTCGGCGCTGTGGAACGCGGGCAGGGCTTTCTCGCCTGCATGCATGAATTGCAGGAGATGCTCAAGGCCGTGACCGGCATGCCGGGCGTATCGCTGACGCCCATGGCCGGGGCGCAGGGCGAACTGGCCGGGGTGGCAATGATCCGTGCCTATCATCGCGCGCGTGGCGATGGTGCACGCCGCGTCGTGATCGTGCCCGACGCCGCGCACGGCACCAACCCGGCCACGGCAGTGATGTGTGGTTTTGAAGTGCGCGAGATTCCGACCGATCCCTCCGGGGATGTCGATCTGGAGGCGCTGCGCAGCGCTGTCGGCCCGGATACGGCGGGCATCATGCTCACGAACCCGTCGACGCTCGGTGTTTTCGAGCGACGGATCGGGGAAATTGCCGCCATCGTTCACGGTGTAGGTGGCCTGCTGTATTACGATGGTGCCAACCTCAATGCCATCCTCGGCCGGGCATTACCCGCCGCGATGGGTTTTGACGTCGTTCACATCAACCTCCACAAGACCTTTTCCACCCCCCACGGCGGGGGCGGGCCCGGGGCCGGTGTCGTCGCGGTGACGCAAAGGCTCGAGCCATTCCTGCCCGTGCCGATGGTCACCTGCGAGGCCGGTCGCTATCGCTGGCTCACCGGGCGGGAGCGTCCGCAGAGCATCGGCCGCCTCTCGGCGTTCATGGGCAACGCCGGAATACTGCTTCGGGCCTATGTCTACATGCGCATGCTGGGTGGCGAAGGGATGCGCCGTGTCTCGGGATTCGCCACGCTCAATGCCAATTACCTGATGGCGAAGCTGCGTGAATCGGGGTTCGAGATTGCCTTCCCGGGGCGTCGGGCGAGCCACGAGTTCATCGTCTCGCTGAAGGGCCTGAGCCGCGAGACCGGCGTGACCGCGATGGACTTCGCCAAGGCACTGCTCGATCACGGTTACCATGCGCCTACGACCTACTTTCCCCTGCTGGTTCCCGAGTGCCTGCTGATCGAACCAACCGAGACGGAGAGCCGCGAGGAGCTGGACGGGTTCGTCGCAGCGCTCGTTGCGATCCGGGATCTCGCGCGGCGCGATCCGGCGCAGGTGAAGGCGGCGCCGCTCACCACGCCCGTGCGCCGGCTCGACGACGTGCGCGCCGCCAGGGACCTCGACCTGACCTGGCAAAGCAAGCGGCCGGCAACCGGCGGCGCATGAACCGACACCGAAGGAGATTGCTGTGTCTGCACTGATCTGCGGCTCGATGGCCTACGACAACATCATGGTGTTCCGTGGCCGCTTCAGGGAGCAGATCCTGCCCGACCAGATCCACATCCTCAATGTCGCGTTCCTGGTGCCCGAGATGCGCCAGGAACTCGGTGGTTGTGCCGGCAACATCGCCTACAACCTGCATCTCCTGGGGGGCAAGCCGCTGATCATGGCTGCTGTCGGCCGCGATTTCGGCCGCTATCGTGAGCGGCTGCGCGAGCGCGGCCTGTCCGAGCAGTTCATTGCGGAAATCCCGACCGAACTCACGGCGCAGGCGTATATCACGACGGACCTCGACGACAACCAGATCACGGCCTTCCACCCTGGCGCCATGGACCACGCGCACGTCAACGCCGTGCCGGTAGACGCTGGTGTCACCATCGGCATGATCTCCCCGGACGGACGCCAGGGCATGATCGAGCACGCCGGGCAATTCGCCGCAGCCGGGATCCCGTTCGTTTTCGATCCGGGCCAGGGACTGCCGATGTTCGACGGCGAGACCCTGAAACACTTCGTCTCGCAGGCGACCTGGGTCGCAGTGAACGACTATGAGGGCCGCATGCTCTGCGAGCGCACCGGCTGGTCGGAAGAGGAAATCGCTCGCCGGGTCGGCGCGCTGATCGTGACTCGCGGAGGGCAGGGTTCGAGGATCTTCGCCGACGGCCGAGAGATCGACATTCCGCCGGTCGCTCCGGTGAAGGTGACAGACCCTACCGGTTGCGGCGACGCCTACCGCGCCGGCCTGCTGTATGGCCTGACGCGGAATTTTTCCTGGGAGGAAACCGGTCGTCTCGCCTCGTTGCTAGGTGCCGTGAAAGTCGCGCACCAGGGAACCCAGAATCATCACTTCTCCCGGGAGACACTGGCGGCGGGCTACCGCTCGGCTTATGGTGCCAGCATTGCGCTCTGAGCCGGCGCGCATGTCGTGCCCCTGGCGGCACGCATGCTTCGGGGTGGTACTGGCTGCCGTGCATATGGCGGCGACCCAGGCCGTTTTCGCGGACACCGCCGTCATCGAAAGCGACCGGGCCGAGTCGGCCGCCTGGCGCAGTACGCTGGAGCGGATCGCTTCCGGCGTGGTGGCCATCAAGGTCGATTCGACACGGGCCTTCGATACTGAGTGGAATGAATCGAGCCAGGCGACCGGTTTCGTGGTAGATGCCCGGCGTGGTCTGATCCTCACCAACCGGCACGTGGTTTCCTCCGGTCCGGTGCGGGCCGAGGCATTGTTCATCAACCAGGAGGAGGTCGAGTTGACGCCGGTGTACCGGGACCCGGTGCATGACTTTGGTTTCTTCCGCTACGATCCCGCGAAACTTCGTTATATCGAGCCGGTCGAGTTTCCCCTGGCTCCCGAGCGTGCACAGGTCGGTCGCGAGATCCGGGTCGTCGGCAACGACGCGGGCGAGCAGCTGTCGATACTCTCCGGCACTATCGCACGGTTGCGTCGCCCGGCACCGACTTATGGCCGGGGCAAGTACAACGACTTCAATACCTTCTATCTGCAGGCTGCTTCCGGCACCTCCGGCGGGTCCTCCGGGTCGCCGGTGATCGACATCGACGGCCGTGCGGTAGCCTTGAACGCGGGCGGCAGCAATGCGGCTGCAAGCAGCTTCTTCCTGCCGCTCGACAGGGTCACCCGGGCGCTGGCGCTGGTGCGTGAGGGCCGTGATGTCGCCAGGGGCACGGTTGGCGTCATCTTCGAGCATCTGCCTTTCGATGAGTTGGGTCGGCTCGGCCTGCAGGAAGACACGGAGGCGGAAATCCGCCGTCGCTTCCAGGACCAGACCGGGATGCTGGTCGTCGGCCAGGTCATCCCGGGCAGTCCGGCGGACAGTCAGCTGCGCGTCGGTGACATCCTCGTGCGGATCGGCGAAGACTACGTCACGGAATACGTGTCACTCGAGGCGGTGCTCGACGAGCATATCGGTGAGCCGTTGCGGCTAGGTATCGAGCGCAATGGTCTGCCGCTCGAAACCGCGATAACCGTGCAGGACCTCGATGAGGTTACGCCGAGGGAGTACCTGCGGTTCGGCGACGCCGTAGTGCACGACCTGTCGCTGCAACAGGCCAGGCACTACAACCGTCCGGTCGAAGGCGTGTTCGTCGCCAACCCGGGATACGTACTGGGCAGCGCGGCAATTCCCCGCTCGAGCATCATCGTCAACGTCAACGAGGCGCCGATCGGCAATCTCGATGATCTGGAAGCGGTGCTCGCGGGGATGGCCGATCAGCAACGTGCCGCGGTGCGTTTTTTCACGCTGGAGGATCCCGCCACGAGCCGGCTGCAGGCGATCCGCATGGACCGGCACTGGTTTCCTGCGGAGCGCTGCCGGCGTGACGATGCGAGCGGCGTGTGGCCATGCCGCACGCTGGCCGCCGGGCCTCCTGCGGTGAGGCCGCAGGCGAGCAGCACGCGGTTGCCCCGGCAGCGCGACGAACGGCTCGAGCGCGTGGCTTCGTCGCTCGTCCTCGTCAACTTCGACATGCCCTATGCCATCTCGGGAGTGGCGGACCAGCACTATTACGGGACCGGCGTGATCGTCGATGCCGAGCGGGGTTTCGTGGCGGTCGATCGCAATACCGTGCCGGAGGCCATGGGCGACGTGCAGGTGACCTTCGGGGGCAGCCTCGAGATTCCGGGCCGTGTCGCCTACATTCACCCGGCACACAACCTGGCCCTGGTGGCTTACGATCCGGCGCTCATCGGCGATACCCCGGTGCAGGCAGCGCGGTTGATTGATCGGCTCCCTCAACCTGGCGATGACGTGCAGGTCATCGGCCTGCGCCGCGATTACAAGCTGATCCACCGTGCGACCCAGGTGGCATCGCTCGAGCCGGTGAGCTATCCGCTGTCGAGAACCATCCGTTTTCGCGAGACGAACCTCGAGACGCTGGCGCTCGTTAACGGCCCGACAGACGTCGATGGCGTGATAGTCGATCGGCGTGGCGATGTCGTTGCGCTATGGTCGAGCTTTTCCTACCAGAGCGGCGGCGATGTTGCACAGGAGAATCGCGGTGTGCCGGCAGACCTGGTCCGTGAGCTGGTAACCCTTGCCCGCGAGGAGCGCGCTCTGCGCTCGTTGGAAGTCGAGTGGGTGCAACTTCCACTCGCTGCTGCCCGCAAGCTCGGCTTGCCTGACGAGTGGGCGCGGCGACTGCAGGAGCACGATCCGGAACGGGCGCAGGTGCTGAGCGTCGTGCGTACGGTAGCCGGAGCGCCCGCCGCCGCGCTGCTGCAACCGGGCGACCTCCTGCTCGGCATCGAGGGACAACCCGTGACTCGCCCGAGAGAGGCGGAGAGGGCTTCACAGGCCGACCAGGTCGAGTTGCTCATCCTGCGCGATGGCGCAGCACTGCGCCGGGTCGTTCGCACCACGGCCCTGTCGGGTCGTGGTGTGGATCGCGCCGTGATGTGGGCGGGGGCGTTACTGCAGGCGCCGTACCGGGAGATGGCTGCCCAACGCGGCGTCGAGCCGTACGGGGTATACGTGGCCTTTTTCGCCTATGGATCGCCCGCGTCGCGATACGGACTGCTGGCGGGCCGGCGTATCGTCGAGGTCGATGGCCAGCCGACGCCCGATCTCGACAGTTTCCTCGCGGCAACGAGAGGGCGCCGTGACGGAGACCCGGTTCGCCTGACCACGGTGAGCTGGAACAACTTCACCGACGTCCTGACGCTCAAGCTGGATCCAACCTACTGGCCTGCCTACGAAATCGTTCGCGGCTCCGACGGCTGGGGAACGCAGCCACTCGAATGAAGCCGACCGGGCGCCCGCGCCGGAGGTGCCCGGTCGGTGTCGTTATTTCTGATCGGGTTTGAGACTCGCGAATTTCGCCCGCCAGTCGGTGACGGGTGGACCCTCGGCGCGGTGAATCTCGAAGGTGCGGAATTTCGACTCCGGATTTCGCAGCGCCTGCACGCAGACGATGGCAACGTCCGCGCGCGGTATTGCGAGCGTGCTGCCGCCGAAACGACGGTCGCCTTGTTCGAAAACGATGTCGCCTTTGCCCGCCGGTTCGTTCAGCAGTCCGCCCGGCCGCACGATTGTGTAGGCGAGGCCGCTGGCGCGCAGATGATCCTCGCCCTTCAACTTCCAGACAAGGACGTCGCCGAACATCCGGTTGAGCGGGTGGTCGGCCTGGGTCACGCCCCGCGATGAGACCAGCACGAACTGCTGGACTTTGGCGGCGCGGGCGGCGTCCACCAGGTTCCGCACGCCTTCGAAATCGACCATTTCCGGCCGGTCCGGACCATCCTTGCCGCGCGCCCCTATGCTGGATATGACCGCATCTACGCCCGACACTGCGGCCGCAAGACTGGCCGGTTCCTTGACGTCGCCCTGCACGAGTGCCACGTCCGGTCCGAGCTGGCTGGCGGCCTTGCTTGTGTCACGCACGAGCGCGCGGACCTTGTAGCCGTCCCTCTGCAGCTCGCGGACGAGATGCTGGCCGGTCTGGCCGGTGGCGCCAGCCACCAGCACCGTCTGCGGCGTCTTGTCGAGGCCGGCGCAGCTGGTCGCGGCAAAGCCGAGGATCGTGACGGCGGCCAGCTGGAGTGCGGCGCGTCTGTTCTTCTTCATGGGGTTGTACTCCGTCGACAGGCAAACGCCGCCAAGCATACCCCAATGCGGCATCGGCCAGCGGTCAGCGCGTTGCTCGAAAGCCGGCGATTCCGGTGAGCAGCCAGGCCAGCATGAACGAGCTACCGCCGAGCGGTGTCCATGCAAGGCCGGTAGCAACGCCGGCAAGGCTCGTGCGCAACGCAACCTCGGACTCGAATTTCGGGGCGCCGAGAATCTCCGCGTAGATTGTGGCGGAGAAAAGCACGATCCCGGCCAACATCAGCACGGCAGCGATTCGCAGGAGCACAGATCCCGGGGCCCGATGGAGGAGGAAGCCGATCAGTACGAGGCCGATGGAGTGATAGAACTGGAACTGTGTGGCCCACGCCCAGGAATCGAGCTTGGCCTCCGGCACCTTGCCTGGCAGGCCATGAAAGCCGTAGGCGCTCAGCGCAGCCGCCACGGCGAGACTGATGCCGGAACACAGAAAAAGGATTCTCGACAGTAGCGGCATATGACGTGCCTCCTCTGGGGTCGCCCGATCGAGTATAGGTGCCGTCACATGCGGGCAGGTGCCGCATCCGTGAGGCAAAACGCCACGGGTACCGTACCGCTCGATGTCACCGGCGTCAGTCTGAAGCTGAGCCTTGCTGGCCTAGAGGTGGCCACAGCGACCACGCTCGCGCCTTTCCTGGTCGGACCCGGTGAACATCGCGCCGTGGCCTTGCGTGTGACGACGAATCCGCTGCGGGATGCTCCGGCGCTGTTCATCGTGCTGACGGGCAGCACGTCCACCGATGGGCTGGACTACCGGCTTGGAGGTTATGTCGACCTCGCGCGCCGCGGCCGGGATCGTGTGCCGGTCAGCGCAGCAGGTCGCCCGCAATTGCCCGGGGGAGATCGGCAACCCGGTCTTATAATAGCGCTGCCGGAACGAAATACGTCATTACACCCCTGGAGATTTGACACCCATGAACCAGCAGACCCCATTACGCGAGAGAGTCGCCAACGAACGTCGGCGACTGAAGGCCGTGCGCCAGGCATTGTCGGCGGCACTGGAGCAGGGATCCAAGGGCGATGCCGCCTATGTCTCTTTTTACCTGGCGATCGCCGAGTACATGGAGGCAGCAATGCACCGCCTGCACATCCAGGATGTGCGTATGGGCGACATGATCCGCAGCAAGCTTGGCACCATCGACGCCGAAGCGAGTGCGGCGATCAAGGAGCTCGATGACCGTCTCAGCGGCAATCAGCGTCATCTCGAGCGGTTTCTCGAGGCTCGCGACGCCCTGAAGCGAGAAGGGGTTCCGAAGCTCGGGCACTTCGAGCAGGTCAGTCGCGATTACACAGCCTTCATCACCGCCAACATGGGCCACCATGGCGCGACCACGGAACTGGCGCAGAAACTCTTCTCCCTGGACGACTGGTCCTACATGGCAGGCGTCACCGAGGAGGAAACGCGCCATGAGCAGATGCTGCATGAGCGTGTATTCGCCCAGACGCCGAAGGGACTCAAGCTGCCTGCTGCGGGGTGAGTCCGGCAGCGGCGCAGCGAGTCGCGGCCGATCGCGATCTGCGTCTCAGACCGCCTGGATCTGCATGGCCCTTGCGAGCGTGGCATCGGTGCCGGCCGGGTACGCTTCGTCGTAACGCTCTACCCAGCCGACGAAGGCTTCCGCCGGCATAGGCCTGCTGATCAGGAAGCCTTGGGCATGCTCGCAACCGCGCTGCGTCAGCCATTGCAGGGCCGGCGTGTTTTCGACCCCTTCCGCGGTCACCGCGAGCCCCAGGTCGTGGGCGAGGTCGATGGTGGCCTTGACGATGGCTGCATCGGGCTGGCTCTCGGGCAGGCCCATCACGAACGACCGGTCGACCTTCAGTTCGTCTACCGGCAGTTTCCGGATCTGGGACAGGGAGGAATATCCCGTTCCGAAGTCGTCGATGGATATGCGCACCCCCAGGTCTCGCAGGCATTCCAGCACCAGCGTGGCGCGGCCGAAATCGCGCACGAGAGCGTCCTCGGTGACCTCCAGCGTGAGGTGGCGTGCTGCGAGGTCATGGTCGCGCAGCAGTTGCAGGATGAAGAGCGGCAGGTTCTGGTCGAGCAGATCACGGCTGGAGAGATTTACCGAGACAGTGAGATCGAGACCTTCCTCGATCCAGATACGGCACTCCCGCACTGCGGCCGCGAGAGCCCAGTGAGTGACGAGTGAAATATTGCCGAACTGCTCGGCTATGCCGATGAACTCCCCCGGCGGCAGCCAGCCGTAGACCGGGTGATCCCAGCGCACCAGCGCCTCTGCCCCGCAGACCCGCTGGTCGCCAAGCGAGATGATTGGCTGCAGGTACAGCTTCAGTTCGTTGTTGCGAACGGCCCGGCGCAGGTCCCCCAGGATGGCGAGCTGACGCACCCGGCGTTCCTCACGCCCGTCCTGATAGACATGTATGGTCTGTTGAGCGCTGCGCGCGTCGTCTTTCGCGACGGAGGCCCGCAGCAGCAGCTGTTCGGGCTCCAGAGCATGTTCCGGGTAGAACGCTATCCCGATGACCGTGTTCAGGCTGATGTTGACATCCCTCACGGACAAGCCGCCCGACAGCAGCCGCAGCAGGTCCTCGGCAAGTTCACGCGCCTGGTCCGCATCCAGGTCTGCGACGATGATGGCGAACTCGTCGGCCTCGAGACGTGCCACCGTGTGCCGTGCATCAATGCTTGCACGCAGCCGCTCGGCCGCCTGGGCAAGCAACGCATCGCCGATTTCATGGCCGAGTGCGGAGGCGATGTTGCCAAAGCTGCCGAGGTCGACTACCAGCAGGCTCACCGGGGCGTTCGTGCCTGCTGCGATAACGATCGCCTCCTCGAGGCGAGCGAGCGCGAGAACCCGGTTCGGCAGGCCGGTCAGAGCGTCGAATTGGGCCTGGTAGGTGATGCGGTGCTCTCGCTCGGCGATGCCGCTCTGCATGGTGTTGAATGCGTCAGCGAGCATGCCGAGTTCGTCATCGTTGGTGACGTCGACCGCATTGGCGTAGTCGCCGTTGCGTATTCGCAATGTGGCTACCGCCAGCTGTCGGAGCGGTCGCGTTATCGCACGGGCGACTATTGCTGCGCCGGCAATGCCGACGACCAGGGCGAGAAGGCCCAGGATGACTGCCCATAGCCTCAGCATGCGATACGGGGCGAGTGCCTTGTCCACGGATTGCATCAGCAGCACGATCACTTCCGGGAAGCCGGCCCGCAGTGGCTGATTCACCCCGAAGAACTCGCCCTGCGCGATGCGGATGCGCAGTGGTCTGTCCGCGGTGGGGTGTGCGCGAGCCAGTTGCTCGCCGATCACCGCTGCATCTGCCGGTGCGAGTGATGTGGCGATCACGCGTGGTACCGGCTGTTCCGTGGAGATTATTGCGACCCTCATCCCGGTCATTTGCTCGATGCGTTGGATGCGCTTTTCGTCGAAAGCGATACCCATCGCCAGCCACCTGCGCTGCACTCCGTCGTCCCGCTGGATGGGGATCTTGGTAAAGTCAAAGGCGTGCTCGCCGATCCAGACGGTCCCACCGGGGGTTTCGGGATCGTCTATGGTCCGATGCAGCGTCGGCGGTATGGCCAGTGGCGGACCAGGGTCGGCTTGCGGTCTGATCTGGCCTGCTACGACACGTCCCTCGGTATCGAGAACGACCGCAAGGTCCGCCTCGATGCGCTCGACGGCACGGAATAGGGCGGTCTCGATCGCCACGACGTCGCTGCCCGTCAGGGTTGCAACGAAATCCTTTTCGGTCGCCAGCAGGCGCATCGAGTTGCGCAGCCGGTCTGCGCGCATAGGCAGGGCGCGCTCGAGGATGCTGGCCGCCTTGGCTAGGTCTTCCCGGGCGCTCTGCTGCACCTCCCGGCTGGCGGTGAACAGGATGGCGCCGAGCGTGCCGAGCTGGGTTCCGATCACCAGCAGGGCAGCCAGCGCCAGGATTTTCAGTCGCAGGCTCCGCATCGAGGCAGTCCGCAGACCGCTCCTTATGACAACTTCATGGTGCGCATGCTAGCCGGGCAGCGCGGATGATTACGTGCAATGCGTCACGGAGCTGGCTAATGAATTCAAAGAGTTTTGCGGCGCAGCACCGGTTTATGGCATATCCAGGGCGCGACGACCACGGCGTGGTTGAGCCACGGCAATCAGGGGATGCCGCAATGTCCGGAGTCGTTCCGCGCGATGATCATCAAAGCGGGACACCGTGTCGATAACAAGGAAGACGAGCCATGACCAAGGTCTCCACCATGAAGCCCTTCTCGGCCGGCGACATATTTCTCGGCTGCACCTACCTGTGC
>JAKLLP010000220.1 GCA_023150055.1 Gammaproteobacteria bacterium
GGAAGGCCACACTGGTGGACTGTCTCAAAACTGCTGCGCGCGGTCGTGATGCGTAGCCTCATCGCCGTCCTGCTGATTGTCGCCACCCCGGTTGCGTCGCTGGCGGGAAACTGCCGCAGCGAGCTGCGCCCGCTGCTCACCAGCACCAGCCCCGATGCCACCGCGCTCGCCGCCGTGCGCGATCTCTGCCAGGCGGCCGCCGCCGGCGGGGATGCCGACGCGCTCTATCAGCTTGCCCTCTTCGACCTCGGACTCGCCGGCAACTGGCAGCCCGAGGAGGCGCTGCCGCGAATCCGGCAGGCGGCAGCGCAGGGCGTGCCCGAGGCGCAGTACTGGCTCGCCTGGCAGTACGAGTCCGGGCCCCTGCTACCCGACGATGCGGCCACCGCCCTCGGCTGGTACCAGCGGGCCGCCAATGCCGACCATCGGCTGGCACTCGAGCGCCTCGCGCGCGCCTACCGGCAAGGCGAACTCGGCCTGCAGCGTGACCCACTGCTCGCCGCGCAGTACGAAGCGCGCCAGGCGCAGTGCCTGCGGGAGCAGCAGCGGCCCATCGAAAACTGACGCGGCACAGACCTCACGCACCATGGGCCGGGACGCGAAGGAAAAAGTGGTCTATGCCTCGCCGAATTTCGTGCTGGTCGCGCATTTCCGCGCCCTGCTCGAGTCCGAGGGCATTCCCTGCCGGTTACGCAACGAGTTTCTCGCCGGCGCCGCGGGTGAACTGCCGCCGACGGAGTGCTGGCCGGAGATCTGCGTCGAGCCCCGTTGGGAGGCGCAGGCACTCGCCGTCATCGACGCGGCCCGGCGCGGGGCAACCGATGCACCACCCTGGACCTGCCCGGGCTGCGGGGAACGACTCGAAGGCCAGTTCGGCGCCTGCTGGCAGTGCGGGAAGGAGCGACCCGGCGGCTGATTTCAGCCCCCGAAACCCTCTTCCATGGTGAGCGACTGGTGGGCGGCGCTGACCAGTCTCTGCATCAGCTGTGACTGCGAGCTGACACCGAACTTCGGATAGATCGCTTTCAGGTGGCTGCGCACCGTGTGCTGGGTGAGTTTGAGTCTCTCTGCAGCGGCCTCGACCGAGCCGAGTTCGTAAAGCGCCTGGCAGGTGCGCGCCTCGGCCCCCGTGAGCCGGTAAAGCCAGGTGAGTCGATCGACCGGCAGAGGCACGAGGTCCTGCTCGTCGAAGATCAATACCATGCAGCCGGCGCCCTCCGAGCACGGAGAGCTGGCAAGGCCGACCGGAACCCGGACGTGGCACCCGGATACGCTGGGGGCCGGAACTGCCCTCCCCCGACGGTGCCCCCACCGCCACCCGCACAGCGTGCTCGAACTGCATCTGGGTCGCGATGTTGTCGAACAGGAAGCGGCCCAGTTTCAGCTGCACGCCGCTGCCGTTGCTGAGCTGGCGCTCGGCGATCTCGTTGCGGTAAATGGCGTAACCACTGCGGTCCAGCACCACGAGTGCCTGCTGGGCGCGATCGAAACTGTGCAAAGCCTCTCTGCGCCCTGCATCGCCGGCCGCGATACGCCGGCTGATCCGCGACGCGGTCTGCAGGTGCGGCAGCAACGCCGCGAGCACCTGCTTGCTCGCCTCGTCGAAGTCCTCCTCCGATCGCAGGTAGCCGACCACGCTGAAGTATTGCGCGTCGTTCTCGAGGATGGCGCCGACACCGTAGGCAAGCCCGGCGGGCAGCGCGATCTGCCGGTAAAGCGGCGCGCTGTGGAGGTCCGCTGCCGGCACCAGCTCGGTAGTCCGAAAGACGCTCTCCGTCGGCAGCGCCAGCATGAGCGGCCAGATCGGGTCCTGCTGGAGGCTGCGATTGATGAGCGGAGCGACGTACGGCTCCGGGATACCGATGACCGAGGTTACGGAATCACGCGGATGGGTGCGATCGACACGGATGAACATCGCTTTGTCCGCGCCGACGGCCGCTGCCAGCGCGCGCAGGATCTGCGGCCAGGGATCCTGCCGCAGCGTGGCCCGGTAGACCTCGACCAGGCAGCCCGGCAAATCGACCGCAGCGAGCGACGCTGCGCCCGCGCCATGGTCTGCTTGGCTGTCCCTCGTTGTCACAGGTCCCTGACGAGCTGTGAACTGACCCAAGCCATTATGCCGAGCATCGGCCGCAGGCTGCCTCCGCAAGTTTTCACCCAAATGGGTGTGGCGTTCTGCCGCAACCTGGCAAACGCAAAGTTCACCCATTCAGGGGATGCGCAGCGGCAAAAACAGGGGGAGACTTCTGTTCGTGGAAGTGGTGGTGGCCTTACTAGCGTTGGCCTGTCCGAAGCTTGACGATCTCGCATCCTCCAGGACATCGGCAGCGCCGACCTGCCCCCGCTGTTTTCGCCGGCAGGGCGATTGAGCCCCCCGTTCGCCGGTGTCCGGCCGCTCGCGGTCCCCTGACAACCGCCTGCACGCCGGTCACCGGCGTTCTTTTCGGCTTAATTGGGGACGCTTAAGCCGCCTCGGCGTCATAACCCAGGGCGGCCGACAGCCAGCGCTCCACGGCCGCAACTGTCATGCCCTTGCGCCGCGCGTAATCCTCGACCTGGTCACGGCCCACCTTGCCGACCGCAAAATACTGCGCCTGCGGGTGCGCGAAGTACCAGCCACTGACCGAAGCGGGCGGCAGCATGGCGAAACCCTCGGTGAGGCGGATGCCGACTTTGCGCTCGACGTCGAGCAGTTTCCAGAGGGCCGCCTTCTCAGTGTGATCCGGACAGGCCGGATAACCCGGTGCCGGGCGGATGCCGCGGTAGGACTCGCGGATCAGGTCATCGGCGGACAGCCGTTCGTCGCTCGCGTAGCCCCAGTGGCGCTTGCGGACCTCCGCGTGCAGGTACTCCGCTGCAGCCTCCGCCAGCCGGTCGGCCAACGCCTTGAGCAGGATGGCGTTGTAGTCGTCGTGCGCCCGCTCGAACGCAGCCACACGACGTTCGGCGCCGATGCCCGCGGTAACCGCGAACGCGCCCAGGTAGTCGCGCACCCCGGAGTCGCGCGGCGCCAGGAAATCAGCGAGGCACAGGTGCGGCTGTCCCTGCGGCTTGCCCCGCTGCTGGCGCAGGTGATGAAGCAGCGCAAGCGGTTGCCCGCGAGCTTCATCGGCAAAGACGGCAATGTCGTCCTCGCCCACGCTGTTCGCCGGGAACAGCCCGATCACCGCCCGAGCGGTGAGCCATCGCTCGTCGATGATCTTCGCGAGCATCGCCTTGGCGTCCCGATACAGGCTGGTCGCCGCCTCGCCCACGGCCGGGTCACTCAACAGGTCCGGAAAGCGCCCGTTGAACTCCCAGGCGTTGAAGAAAGGCATCCAGTCGATATGCTCGGCAAGCGTGACGAGCGGCAGGTCGTCGAAGACCTGGATGCCCGGTGCCTGCGGCACGGGCGGCACGCCGTAATCGAGCCTGGCCTTGTTCCGCCGCGCCTCGGCGAGCGGCATCTGCGGCGCCTGGCGGTCCTTCTGGGAGTGGCGCCGTCGGCGTACCCGACAATCGTCCTTGACCTCGGCGATATAGCGATCCCGCTCGCCCGCGGTGATGAGCTTCTGCGCGACGCCGACTGCCCGCGAAGCGTCCTTGACGTACAGGACGGCGCCTTCGTACTCGGGGTCTATCTTCACCGAGGTGTGCGCAGGCGATGTGGTGGCGCCGCCTATCAGGAGCGGCACTCGCAGGCCCTGGCGCTGCATTTCCCGGGCGACGTTGACCATCTCGTCGAGAGAGGGCGTGATCAGCCCGGACAGGCCGATCATGTCGGCTTCCTGGTCGCGCGCGGCCTGCAGGATCTTTTCGCACGGCACCATCACCCCGAGGTCCACCACCTCGAAGTTGTTGCACTGGAGCACTACGCCGACGATGTTCTTGCCGATGTCGTGCACGTCGCCCTTCACCGTCGCCATGACGATGCGCCCGAGCCGACGAATACCGCCGTCCTGCTCCTGCTCGATGAACGGGATCAGGTGCGCGACCGCGCGCTTCATCACGCGTGCGGACTTCACCACCTGCGGCAGGAACATTTTGCCGGCCCCGAAAAGATCGCCCACGACGTTCATGCCGTCCATGAGGGATCCCTCGATCACGTCGAGCGGCCGGGCGGCCCGCAACCTCGCCTCCTCGGTATCGGTGATGATGTGCTCGTCAATGCCCTTGACCAGAGCGTGCGTGAGCCGCCGCTCCACCGGCCATTGCCGCCACGCGCTGTCGGTGGCCGGCGCCTTTCCACCGCCCTCGTCACGATAGCGTCCCGCGATATCGAGCAACCGCTCGGTGGCATCCGACCGGCGGTTCAGGATCACGGCTTCTACCGCCTCGCGCAGCTCCGCGGGGATATCTTCATAGATGGCGAGCTGGCCGGCGTTCACGATGCCCATGTCGAGACCCGCGCGGATGGCGTGATAGAGGAACACCGAGTGCATCGCCTCACGCACGCGGTCGTTGCCCCGGAACGAGAACGACACGTTGGAAACGCCGCCGCTCACCCAGGTCCCCGGCAGCCGCTCCTTGATCAGCCTCGTGGCCTCGATGAAGTCGAGCCCGTAGCCCGCGTGCTCCTCGATGCCGGTGGCCACCGCGAAGATGTTGGGATCGAAGATGATGTCTTC
>JAKLLP010000221.1 GCA_023150055.1 Gammaproteobacteria bacterium
GTCTCGGATTGCAGGGCCATGCCATCAACCTGCCGGACGGGCGGGTGGAGGTGCTCGCCGCGGGCCCGGCCGCGGCGGTCGCCGCACTCGAGCGCTGGCTGCACCGGGGCCCGCCGGCGGCGCGGGTGGAAAGCGTCGAGGGGCGCGACGAGCCTGTCGACGGGCTGAGCAAGCTCACTGGTTTCAAGACGGGTTGAGCCTGGGATAACCGGCCACCCAAGCCCGCCCTTGCGGCGGGGGGCTCCGCCGTCTCACCCGTCGCCCGTTTGTGGGGATGCCAGCCGGCGTGAGACTGGCGCGCTGCTGCGTGGTCTGGCGGCGGTGACGTCGCGGCGGGACGCTCGCTGCGCACATCCCTGTGCTGCGCTCGCTAGAGTTCCGTGGCGCTTCGCATCCTGCCGGTGGTTCCGATCCCGGCGGGCGTGTGGAGCCGCGAGCAGCAGGAGCGCAGCGCGGCGGAACCCGAGCGACCGTAGGGCAGGGACGCCCGCAGGGAGCGTCCCGATGGGAATGGAACCACCGGCAGGACTTCCCGAGCGAATTTGGCCCCGGATCTGAAAGCGACAAAGAACTATTGGCGGTACCAGCGCGTGCGCAGGCGGTCCAGCACGCGCTGTGAATACCAGGTCTGCCCGACGCTGCCGTTGTAGCGGGCGAGGGCGCGGGTCCAGTCGCCCTTTTCCTTGTCGTAGTAGTAACGCAGGATGGCGCAGCCCGTGACGATGTTCTCGCGCACGCCGATCAGGCGCCGCGGGCCGAGTTCCTCGCGCCAGAACGGCATCACCTGCATCAACCCCTGCGCGCCGGCGCTCGATAGGGCGTACGGGTCGAAGGCGCTCTCGATGTCGATGACGGCGAGCACCATCTCCACCGGAAGCTCGGCTCGCTTGGCTTCCTGGTGGGCGGTGGTGAGGATTTCCACGCGCAGCTCCGGGTCGGGCACCTGGTTACCGAGCCGGCTCGCCATGTCGGTGAGCCAGACCTGGGCGTCGAACTTGTCCTCGAAGCTGTCGGCGCTGGCGAGCGCTGCGCGCACCCGCGCGCGCAGTTCCGGTGAAGGTGGCTCCTGCGCGGCGGGCAGTGCCGCCGGCGCCAGCAGCGCGAGCAGCGCCGCCCAGGCGGCTGTGCCCGGCGCCCGCCGATCAGGACGGCCGGCTGTGGATCCGCTCGCGCAGAAAAGTTGCCGTTTCATGCAACGCCACCTTTTGTTCGGCTCCGCTCGCGCGATGACGATACTCGACGACGCCGTCCTTGAGCCCGCGCTCGCCGAGCACCAGCCGATGCGGCACCCCGAGCAGATCCGCCTCGGCAAATTTTACGCCGGGGCGGGCATCGCGGTCGTCGAGCAGCACCTCGAGCCCGGCCCGGTGCAACTCTAGGTACAGTGCCTCGGCCGCGGCCGTGACCGGCTCGGAGTTTTTCGGGTTGAGCACCAGCAGCGTCACGTGGAATGGGCTCATGGGCTCGGGCCAGATGATGCCGTGCTCGTCGTGATTCTGTTCAATGGCCGCCGCGACGATGCGCGAGACGCCAATGCCGTAACAGCCCATGATGAGCGTGCGCTCCTTGCCGTCTTCGTCGAGCACCGTCGCCTTCATGGCCTGGCTGTACTTGTCGCCGAGCTGAAAAATATGCCCGACCTCGATGCCGCGCGCGATCGCGAGCGGCCCACCGCCGTGCGGGCTCTCGTCGCCGGCGACGACGTTGCGCAGGTCGGCGGTGGCAGGCTCCGGCGCATCACGGCCCCAGTTGACGCCGCTCAGGTGGTAGCCGTCCTCGTTGGCGCCGCAGGTGAAATCCGCGAGCGCCGCCGCGGCGTGATCGGCGACCAGCGGTATGCGCAGGCCGACCGGGCCCGCAAACCCCGGCGGGGCGCCGGTGGCTGCCAGGATCCGCTCGGCGCTCGCCAGCGTGACCGGCTGGGCGACCTGCGGGAGTCGCGCGGCCTTGACCAGGTTCAGTTCGTGGTCGCCGCGCAGGGCGAGCGCCACGAGCCCGCCGTCGGCGGCATCGACGAGGAGCGTCTTCAGGCAACGCCCGGGCGGCACGGCCAGGGCCGCGCAGACCTCCTCGATGGAACGGATTCCGGGTGTCGTCACGCGGCGCATGGGCTCCGCCGGAGCAGGCCGCGGCGCGCGTGGCGGCAGCGCCGGGGCCGCTTCCACGTTCGCGGCGAAATCGTCGCCGTCGCACCAGGCGATCGCGTCTTCGCCGGACTCGGCGAGCACGTGGAATTCCTGCGAGCGCGCGCCGCCGATCTCGCCGGAGTCGGCTTCCACCGTGCGGAACTTCAGCCCGAGGCGGGTGAAGATCTGCGTGTAGGCATTGGCCATCGCCGCGTAGGTCTGCTCCAGCGAGCCCTGGTCGATGTGGAAGGAGTAGGCGTCCTTCATGACGAACTCGCGCGCCCGCATCAGGCCGAAGCGCGGGCGGATCTCGTCGCGGAACTTGGTCTGGATCTGGTAGTAGTTCACCGGCAGCTGGCGGTAACTGCGCAGCTCGCGCCGCGCGAGGTCGGTGATGATCTCCTCGTGCGTGGGGCCGAAGCAGTAGTCGCGCTCGTGCCGGTCGCGGATGCGCAGCAGCAGGTCCCCGTATCGGTCCCAGCGCCCGGTTTCCTGCCAGAGCTCGGCCGGCTGCACCGCCGGCATGAGCACTTCGAGCGCGCCGGCGCGGTCCATTTCCTCGCGCACGATCTGCTCGACCCGGCGCAGCACGCGCAAGCCGAGCGGCATCCAGGTGAAGATGCCGCCGGTCAGCCGCCGGATGAGCCCGGCGCGCAGCAGCAACTGGTGGCTGATGACTTCCGCGTCGGCAGGGGTTTCCTTGAGGGTGGTCCAGGGCAGCTGACTGAGGCGCATGAGTTCGGGGGGTGCGGGAGGAAAACCGGCGCCATTCTAGCCGTTATGCGTCGGGGATTCCCCGCGTCGCGCCGGTGACGGGCGCGGGCCGCGATGCACGGTGGGCCCGTCCGTGGCAGAATTTGCCGACCAGCAGAGCGGGAGCAGGCGATGAAAGAGCCGACCGACATGCCGCTTAGGCCCCGGCGCAAGGGCATCTGGACTCGACGGGCGGCTGGCGCGTCTCACGCACACCGAGTCCGAGTTCGGCAAGCAGTACGACAGCCTCTCCGACATGGTCTCTTTCGGCCTGGCGCCGGCGGTGATCGTGTACCAGTGGGGACTGGTCCGCCTCGCCGAGTACGGCTGGCTCTGGGCCAAGCTCGGCTGGCTGGCCGCCTTCGTCTACGCGGTCGCCGGTGCCTTGCGACTCGCGCGCTTTAATACCCGCACGCGGCCGACCGACCGGCGCTTTTTCGAGGGCCTGCCGAGCCCCTCCGCTGCGGGCCTGATGATGAGCATGGTGTGGCTCGGCACCAAGCTCGGCTGGGACGGCGTGCCGACGCTCGCGCTCGCCTTCCTCGTGTCGATCAGCGCGGGCTGCCTGATGGTGTCGGCGTTTCCCTTCTACAGCTTCCGCGAAGTGCATGCGCGCGGCAGGATTTCCTTCACCTACGTGTTCGTCATCCCGCTCACTTTCGTGCTGATCGCCATGGATCCGCCGACCGTGTTGTTCGCGATCGGCGTGATCTACGCCCTGTCGGGCCCGGCGCTCTGGCTGTGGCGGCGGCAGCATCCCCGCAGCGAGTCCGTGTCGCAGCGCGAGGAGCAGCAGGAATCCTGAACATGCAGGCGAGTTCCGCTACTGCCGCGCGGCGGCGCCGGATCCTCGACGAGATGGGTATCGCGGTGTGGGCCCGGCGCGGTCGCCTCGAGGCGCCGCCGCTGGAAACCCCGCGGCCTGAGACGCCGGACTGGCAGCGGCTGCGCGAGGCGGTAGGCCACTGCACGGCCTGCACCCTGCATCGGACCCGCACCCAGACGGTGTTCGGTGTCGGCAGCCCCACGGCACGCTGGATGGTCATCGGCGAGGCGCCCGGGGCCGAAGAGGACCGGCAGGGCGAGCCGTTCGTGGGGGCGGCGGGCAAGCTGCTGAACGAGATGCTGCGCGCCGTGGGCGTCGAGCGCGGTGCCGTCTTCATCGCCAACATCCTCAAGTGCCGGCCGCCGAACAACCGCGACCCGCTGCCCGAAGAGGTGAGCGCCTGTGCGGGGCATCTGCAGGCGCAGATCGAACTGGTGGCCCCGGCGCTGATCCTCGCGGTGGGCCGGATCGCGGCGCAGAACCTGCTGCAGGAGCCGGTGCCGCTGGGACGGCTGCGTGGCCGCGTCCATGCCTGGGGCGCGCGGGCGATACCGTTGGTGGTGACTTACCACCCGGCCTACCTGCTGCGCTCGCCGGCGGACAAGCGCAAGGCCTGGGACGACCTGCGCATGGCCCGTGAACTCGTGGACCCGCGCCAGCCATGATTGCCAACCCGAGCGTGCTCGCGCCCCTGGTGCGGGAGATGCGGCACGGCGACGTGTCGCGCATCGCGGCGATCGAGCGGCAGGCATACGAGTTTCCGTGGAGCGCCGGGATTTTTCGCGATTGCCTCCTTGCCGGGTACACGACCCTGGTGGTCGAGCATCGCGGCGAAATCGTTGCCTACGCGATCATGTCGGTCGCCGCCGGCGAGGC
>JAKLLP010000222.1 GCA_023150055.1 Gammaproteobacteria bacterium
GACCGCTCGTCAGCGGGCCAGCCCGGCGTTCAATAAGTCAGCACGGTGCGGATCGACTCCCCGCGGTGCATCAGCGCGAAGGCTTCGTTGACCTCGGCATGCGGCAACGTATGCGTGATGAGATCGTCGATGCGGATGCGGCCATCCATGTACCAGTCGACGATCCTCGGCACATCGGTGCGGCCGCGGGCGCCACCGAAGGCCGTCCCCTTCCACACCCGCCCGGTGACGAGCTGGAACGGCCGCGTGCCGATCTCCTCACCCGCGCCGGCCACGCCGATGATGACCGACACCCCCCAGCCGCGGTGGCAGCACTCCAGCGCCTGGCGCATCAGCTTCACGTCGCCGACGCACTCGAAGCTGTAATCCGCGCCGCCGTCGGTCAGGGCGACGAGCCAGGCCACGAGATCGCCCTCGACCTCGCGCGGATTGACGAAATCCGTCATGCCGAAACGCTCCGCGAGCGCACGCCGCCCCGGGTTCACGTCCACGCCGATGATGCGATTGGCGCCGACGAGCCGCGCGCCCTGGATCACGTTGAGGCCGATGCCGCCGAGTCCGAACACGACCACGTTGGCGCCCGGCTCCACCCTGGCCGTGTTGATCACCGCGCCGATGCCGGTGGTGACCCCGCAGCCGATGTAACACACCTTGTCGAACGGGGCGTCCTCGCGGATCTTCGCCACCGCGATCTCGGGCAACACCGTGAAGTGGGAAAAGGTCGAGCAACCCATGTAGTGATGGATCTGCTCCCCGCCCCGCGAAAAGCGGCTGCTGCCGTCTGGCATCACGCCGCGGCCCTGGGTAGCGCGGATGGCGGTACAGAGATTGGTCTTGCGCGAGGTGCACGACTTGCACTCGCGGCACTCCGGCGTATAGAGCGGGATGACATGGTCGCCCTTGCCGACGGACTTCACGCCGGGACCGGTGTCGACGACGATGCCGGCGCCCTCGTGGCCGAGGATCGCCGGGAACAGGCCCTCCGGGTCCGCGCCCGAGCGGGTGAACTCATCCGTATGGCACACGCCAGTCGCCCGGATCTCGACCAGCACCTCCCCCGCCCTGGGGCCTTCGAGATCGACGTCCTCGATTACCAGTGGCTTGCCGGCCTCGTAGGCCACCGCGGCGCGCGTTTTCATGGCAGTGCTCCTCCCGCGGCCGAGTATAGACGGCTGCGGGGCGGTCGCGGGGTTACACTGCGCGTGGCGCGACGGGACGCCAGAACTGGCGGGCAGAATGACTCGCCACGATCGCCGCCACGACTGCAGTGCAGTCGTGACCACACGATTACGGGCTGACCGCTATGGGTGCCACTGACGACGATGAAGCCGACGAACGGCGCGGCTGGCCGCGAGGCCTGGTCGGCATCGGTGGCGCGCTCGAACCCGACACGCTGCTCGAGGCCTACCGCGCGGGAATCTTCCCCTGGTCGTCCGTGCCGGAGATCACGTGGTGGTCGCCCGACCCCCGCGTCGTCTTCGATCTCGATCGCTGGAGACCGCAACGCAGTGTCGCCCGCAGTGTGCGCCGCGCCGGCTGGACCTTCAGCTGCGACCGCGACTTCACGGGGGTCATGCGCGGCTGCGCCGAGCCCACACCGAAGCGCTCCGAAACCTGGATCGGCGAGGACTTCATCCGCGCCTACAGCGAACTCCACCGGCGCGGCTACGCGCACAGCGTCGAAGTCTGGGAGGGCGCGCATCTCGTCGGCGGCATCTATGGCGTGGCGATCGGCGGGTTCTTCGGCGGGGAATCCATGTTCCACCGCCGCACCGACGCCTCGAAGGCGGCGCTCGCCTACCTCGTCACGCGCTTGAAGGTGCTCGGCTACCAGCTCCTCGACGCGCAGGCGCGCAACCCCCACCTCATGCGCCTCGGCGCAACCGCAATACCGAGGCAGGAGTACCTGCGGCGCCTGCGCCGCGCGATTCGCCACCCGACCGGTGACTGGCCGCGTTCCTGAGCTGGCCGATCGACATCTCCTGTTCGGTCTCGTCCTGCAGGCGCATTGCACAGCTGCGGGGTGGCAATGCGCGCAGAGCGCTGCGGCCCGGGAGGGTCGCAGCGCAGGCCGGTAGACGCGGTGCTGACCTGACAGTGCCTGCGCTCGGGACCGGGCTGGCCTTGGTCTTGCGGGATTTGGGATCATACTGCTGAGTGTGTTGAATCATGTGCGAGGTGTTACACATGGCCACCAATCTCGCAATCGACCCGGATCTTTTGGAGCGAGCCGTTGAAGTCAGCGGAGAGCGCACCAAGAAGGCCGTGGTCACGAAAGCTTTGCAGGAGTTCATCGCGCGGCGTGAGCAGCGGCGGGCTGTTGAGCTAATGGGCAAGCTGGAGTGGGACGATTCCTTCGATTACAAATCGGAACGCTCCAGAACGTGACCCTGTTGGTGGATACAAGCGTATGGTCACTCGCCTTGCGACGAGATGGAGACGCAACCGAGCCTGCAGTTCTGCAACTCAAGGAAGCCTTGCTGGGCGCGGATATAGTCGTAACGACAGGGCTGGTTCTGCAGGAACTGCTACAAGGCTTTTCCGGCGCCAAGGCGGGCGCACAGATAGTTGAGCGTTTCTCTGCATTGCCTCTGATCCAGCCAGATCGGGAAGACCACATCGCTGCCTGCAATGTCGGCCCTGCACCACCGGAGACCACAATGACTCCACCGCCGCCCTGTCCCAAATGCCACTCTGAGTACACCTACGAAGATGGCGCCCTGTACATCTGCCCCGAGTGCGCGCATGAGTGGTCGAAAGATGCCCCGGCGGAAAGCACCGAGCGGGAACGTGTCGTGAAGGATGCCTACGGCAATGTGCTCAGCGACGGTGATTCCGTCACGGTCATCAAGGACCTGAAGGTAAAAGGCTCGTCATCGGTGGTGAAGGTCGGGACCAAGGTGAAGAACATCCGCCTGGTCGACGGCGACCACGACATCGACTGCAAAATCGACGGCATCGGCGCGATGCAACTCAAATCGGGCTTCGTCAGGAAAGCGTGAGGCCTGCACGCCGGTCATGCCCAGGCGCCAGACTGAAGAATGCCTGTCCAGCCGAAGCTGAAGGTCATCCCCGGCGCCTCGTGCACGGCGATTTCAGACTGGCTGGGCCACATGCTGAAAATACAGGTGAGCACCGCCCCCGAGCGCGGCAAGGCCAACAGAGCGCGAGCAGGCCGCCCACTCCATCTTGAGTCGCTTTTCCTCGGCGGCACAATCACGGAGATGGAGATTCATCAGGTTCTGGACTGCGTCCGCGGTGCGGGCTCGGGCCGCAACAGTCGCAACAGCGGATCCGGGATGCGGCAGGCTCTGCGCTCATGCCGACTCAAGCGGGAGCCCCGACACCATGAGCAGCCTGCTCAAGATCCTTGCCGCCCTGGCCGCCCTGGTCGTCGTCGTTGCCGCCGGGGCGCTCATCTATATCTACGGCTTCCTGCCACGACAACGCCCGGCGCCGGACTTCCAGGTCGTCAGCACGCCCGAGGTCGTTGCGCGTGGCGAGTACCTCGTCAAGCACGTGCTTCTCTGCAACGACTGTCACTCCGAGCGCGACTGGACGCTCTACAGCGGCCCGGCCAAGCCGCCACTAGGCGCCGGTCGGCCCTGCATGGACCGGGACACCAAGCCGGTCGGCATCAACTTCGGCATGCCCGGTTTCCCCGGGCGGCTGTGTATCCGCAACATCACGCCGGACGTGGAAACCGGCATCGGCGCCTGGACGGATGGCGAGATCGCCCGCGCGATACGCGAGGGCGTCAGCCGCAATGGCGAGGCGCTGTTCCCGATCATGCCGTGGTTCATGTACACGATTCTCTCCGACGAGGACACCGCGGCGGTGATCGCCTACATGCGCGCCCAACCGCCCGTGGAATCCTTCCGGCCGGATCGCACCCTCGACTTCCCGCTCAACATCGTCTTCCGCTTCTACCCGCGACCGCTCGGCGGGCCGGTGACCGCCCCGCCGCGCAGCGACACCGTCGCTTACGGGAAATACCTGAGCAAGATCGCGCGCTGCGAGTTCTGCCACACGGCGCGCGTGCGCGGCCAGGTCGAACCACAGGCCGAGCGGCTGTTCTCCGGCGGCGTGCCCTTCACCATGGGCACGCGCACCCAGTATTCGATGAACCTCACCCCCCATGAAACCGGGCTCGGCGCCTGGACGCGGGAAATGTTCTTCGAACGCTTCCGACGTCACACCGAGCCCTTTCCGGTCACGGAGGAGGAAAACTCCGAGATGGACTGGGTGGCCTTCTCCGGCATGAGCGACGAGGACCTCGGCGCCATCTGGGATTTCCTGCAGACCTTGCCGCCGCGCGAGACGAAGCTGCTCGAACGCGCGGACTGAAGCGGGCAAAACCGCCAGGTTCATCACGCCGCTGCGGGGCGCATCGGGCCGGGCGCCAGTCCTATGCCGACAAGCATCTGCGCAGCCGGGCGAAGCACCTTTTTTTAGGCTCTTCGCCCATTGGCGGGGATGCCGCGGCAATCGGCGGGTAGGACTCGGTCCGTCCCCGGGTCTCGCCGCCGGCTGGCCCTGCGGGTCCCCTCGCAGGCG
>JAKLLP010000223.1 GCA_023150055.1 Gammaproteobacteria bacterium
TGGCCCGGCTGTCGCGACCTGGCGATGGCCCGCCTCCGGGTCCGTGGTTGCGGACTACGGGGCCACGGCGCGCACCGCCTCGGGCATCCTGATCGGCGGTGAACTGGGAGCGTCGGTGGTCGCGGCAGCCGACGGGGAGGTCGTCTACTCGGGCAGTGGCCTCGCCGGTTACGGGCAACTTGTCATCATCCGGCACAATGCGGTCTGGCTGAGCGCCTACGGGCACAACCAGCAATTACTGGTCAGGGAGGGACAGCGTGTGCGGGCGGGAGAGCAGATCGGGCGGATGGGGGAGGCCCCGGGCAGGCAGCCAGCGCTGCATTTCGAGATTCGACGTGACGGGCGCCCCGTCAATCCGCTCGACTACCTGCCACCCCGACGTTAGTGTCGCGTTTCGCAAGCATCGGGGCTGACATGACCGCGATTGCGGCGGGATGTCTCTGGAGTGGCTCCACGATATTCGCTTGGTTCCGGGACCCCCGCCTCCGGGCGGCGCGCCCATCGCGGACCGTCAGGATACTTGTGCAACACGACGCGAGCGCGGTGTTTGCGGATGACTCCGTCCCTCTTCAGGTCGGAAACAACGCGGCGGCTACGCGCCGGTATTCCGAGACCAGCACATTGAAGGTCCTGCACGCTGCGGCCGTGGTCATCACCTCCACGCCCACGCCCTGGCGCAGGACTGCCGCCAGTGTTGCCGCCTGCGGGAAGCGCTGCCGCAACCCGGTGCCGAGCAGTATGACCTCCGGCTGCAGGGCCAGCACCGGCTGCAGGTCCTCGCACTGGAGCGACTCCGGATCGGCCGGGCGCCAGTCGGCGATGATCGCCTCGGCTGTGACGATCAACGGCGAAGCAAAGCGGTGCTCGCCGATACAGACCTGCCCTCCGGCAAATGCCCGGATGAAGTTGCCGGGGACCTGTTCGCGATCGAGTTTCAAGTCGTCTTTCGTCCGGTGCGGGCACAGACGCAGCTGCCTGATTCGCGCCGCGAGGGGAGCAGAATAGCCGTGGTCACCGATGCTGTCACCCGGGAGGTCGTCGTACGGCGGCGCGAGGTGTCCGGAGCGCACTACGCGGCTCTGCCGACCACACTGGCGCCCGTACTGCGCCGTATCTATGCGGCCCGCGGGGTGAGCCCCGCCGAACTCAATGCGACGCTATCGGACCTGCTGCCGGTCGGCAGCCTGGGCGGCGTCGGGGCGGCGGCGCAGTTTCTCGCCGATGCGCGGCGTCGACAGTCCGCGATCCTCGTGGTCGGTGATTTCGATGCCGACGGGGCCACTGCCTCCGCCCTGGTCGTGGCGAGCATGCGAGCGATGGGCTTCGCCAACGTGTCTTACCTGGTGCCCGACCGATTCGTGTTCGGTTACGGCTTGTCGCCCGCCGTGGTCGACCTGGCCGCAACCCGCCGGCCCGACCTCATAATCACGGTGGACAATGGCATCAGCAGTCTCGATGGCGTGGCCCATGCGCGTGCCCTCGGCATCGATGTGCTGGTCACCGATCACCACCTGCCTGGTGAGGAGCTGCCGCCGGCTCGACTGATCGTCAATCCGAACCTGCCGGGCGAGCCCTTTGCCAGTAAAGCATTGTGTGGGGTCGGTGTCGCTTTTTACCTGATGGCAGCGCTCGCCCGGGAACTCGGCCAGCGGGGGCTTGCGGATTTCGACGACTGCCGTCGGGCGGTCAGTTCCTGTCTCGATCTCGTGGCGCTCGGCACTGTCGCGGACGTGGTGTGTCTCGACCACAACAACCGGATCCTGGTGAGCGAGGGCCTGCGGCGTATCAGGGCGCGCACCGCCCGGCCTGGAGTGCTGGCGTTGTTCGAGGTCGCCGGCAGGGATCCGGCAATGGCGCGCAGCGCCGACCTGGGTTTCGGCATCGCGCCACGCCTCAATGCGGCCGGCCGGCTGACGGACATATCACTTGGCATCGAATGCCTGCTCGCTCCGGATGGCGCCAGTGCGAGACGGCACGCCGCGCGCCTGGATGATCTCAACCGCTCGCGCCGCGAACTGCAGGCGCGAATGCAGGCCGAGGCACAGGATCATTTAGAAAGGGCTGGCTCGCACTATGTGAATGGCGCGGCGGGTGGCATCTGCCTGTTCGATCGCAGCTGGCACGAAGGCATCGTCGGGCTCATCGCCTCGCGCGTCAAGGAACGCACCGGTATGCCTGTGGTTGCCTTTGCCCCGGGCGAGCAGCCCGGGTTGCTCAAGGGCTCCGTGCGCTCCGTGGAGGGCATGAATATCCGCGACCTGCTGGCCGTAATCGCGGCGAGCCGCCGGGTGCCCGGCATGGTTTTCGGCGGTCATGCCATGGCGGCGGGCTTGCGGCTGCCCGAGTCGGCCCTCGACGCGTTCCGGGCCGAGTTCAACGCAGAGGTGACCCGCGAGATGGCCGACGTCGAGACCGGACGGGTGTTCTGGACGGACGGGCCACTGGCGGAGGCGGATCTGCGGCTGCCGCTGGCCGAGGGGCTGCATTTCGCCGGACCGTGGGGCCAGGGATTCGCGGAGCCGCTGTTCGACAACGAATTCACGGTGCTGGATCGGCGGGTGTTGCGCGATGCGCATTTGCGCCTGTTGTTGAGACATCCTGATGGCGGTGAGCCGGTGGAAGCGATCGCTTTTAACCAGACCCGTGCATTACCTGACCGTGCCCGTTTCCTGTACCGATTTGGCATCAATGCCTTCAACGGCCGCACGCGCCAGCAGTTGGTTGTGGAACATATTGATTGCGCATAGCATTACGCGCCTTTTCCAGCAGAAGGTGCCATTCCGCCGTGGAAACCAACCCGATCAGACAAGCCATCCGCGATCTGCGTGAACGTTCCGCCACCCTTCGGGGGTGTCTTTGACCTCGATCGGGCACGCGAGCGGCTGAGCGAGGTCCAGGCGGCATTCGAGGATCCGCAGGTCTGGGCCGATCCCGCCCGCGCCGAGGCCATGGGCCGCGAGCGTGCGCAGCTCGAGACGCTGGTGCGGCAATTCGATCAGATCGAGCGTTCCCTCAGTGATTCTGCCGACCTGCTCGATATGGCCGAGGCCGAGCAGGACGAGGCCGCGGCAGGTGGTGTCGAGCGCGACGTGGATGTCATGCGCCGTGAGATCGAAAAGCTCGAATTCAAGCGCATGTTCAGCGGCAGGCATGATGCCGCGAGCGCGTTCGTCGATGTCCAGGCCGGCTCGGGCGGCACCGAGGCACAGGACTGGGCCGACATGCTGCTGCGCATGTATCTGAAGTACTGCGAGCGCAAGGGTTTCTCGACCGAGCTGCTCGAGGCCTCGGCAGGCGAGGTGGCCGGCATCAAGAGCGCCACGATCCGTGTCGCTGGCGAGTACGCCTACGGCTGGCTGCGCACGGAGACCGGCGTGCACCGGCTGGTGCGCAAGCCGCCGTTCGATTCCGGAAACCGCCGACACACGTCCTTCGCCGCGGTATTCGTTTCCCCCGAGATCGACGACGAGATCGAGATCGAGATCAACCCGGCCGACCTGCGGGTGGATGTCTATCGCGCGAGCGGTGCCGGTGGCCAGCACGTCAACCGGACCGAGTCGGCGGTGCGCATCACCCACCTGCCGACCAACGTCGTGGTGCAGTGCCAGAGCGAGCGTTCACAGCACAAGAACAAGGCAACCGCCATGAAACAGCTCAAGGCGAAGCTCTACCAGCTCGAGGAGCAGAAACGGCGGGCCGAGAGTCAGGCGCAGGAGGACAACAAGGCGGACATCGGCTGGGGCAGTCAGATCCGCTCGTACGTCCTCGACCAGTCACGGGTAAAGGACCTGCGCACGGGAGTCGAGGCGGGCAACCCGGACGATATCCTCAATGGAGACCTCGACCGGTTCATCGTCGCCAGTCTGAAGCAGGGACTGTAGGCGGTATCCGGCGTGAGCGCGGAGGCATGGACGGTAGTGTCCGGGCAGGCAGATAACATGCGCGGCAGGGCCGCGAGGCAGCGCCGATGAGCAGCGACAACAGGCAGACCGAGAATCACCTGATCGCGGAACGGCGGCGCAAGCTGCAGGAATTGCGCGATACCGGGTTTCGCTTCCCCAATGGCTTGCGTCGCACGGCGCTGGCCGGCCAGATCCATGCCACCTACGAGAACCACGCGGCGGATGCGCTCGAGGCCGAGTGTGTAAAGGTGGCGGTGGGCGGCCGCATGATGGCCAAGCGCGTCATGGGCAAGACCAGTTTCATCAAGCTGCAGGATCGCAGCGGTCAGATCCAGGTGTTGCTGCAGCAGGGCGTGGTTCCCGCAGACGTGTACCAGGCGTTCAAGGGATGGGACCTCGGCGACATACTCTGGGCCGAGGGGACGCTGTTTCGCACGAAGACGGGCGAGTTGTCGGTGCGGGCGACCCGTGTCGAAATTCTGGTGAAGGCCCTGCGGCCGCTGCCGGAGAAATTTCATGGCTTGACGGACCAGGAGACCCGTTACCGCCAGCGCTACCTTGACCTGATCGTCAACGAGGAGTCGCGCGAGGTCTTCCGTCGTCGTTCGCAGATCGTGCAGTTCCTCCGGAGCTATCTCGATGCCATG
>JAKLLP010000224.1 GCA_023150055.1 Gammaproteobacteria bacterium
CGAGACAGCATCGTGGGTGTTGCTGCGGCCGGATATGCGGATGGCTATCCCTGGCACGTGTCGCACGGCACTCCGGTGCTGGTCCATGGACGGCGCGTCGAGCTGATCGGTCGCGTATCGATGGATATGATCAGTATCGACCTCACCGACGGGCCGGCGGCGGCACCGGGCGACCGGGTGGTGCTCTGGGGCGAAGGACTGCCGGTGGAAGAAGTGGCGCGGTGTGCGGCCACTATCCCCTATGCGCTCCTCACCGGGGTCAGCCCGCGTGTGCTGCGCGCAGGCAGGGAGTGAAACAACCCACCGTGGGGTCGAGGCTCAGTCGACAAAGAAGCCCATCTTGATGCCGACCAACTCGATGACGTCGTTGTCGTTGAGGCGTCGCGCCTGCTGGCCTATGGGTTCGCCGTTTACCTTTGGTGGTTCACGGCCCGGTGCGTTTTCCACCTGGACCAGTTGATAGCCGTCGCCGCGGCGGGTAATGGCGATGACCTGCACACCGGGTTGGCCCATGGTCGTCAGCGCCTTGTTCAGCTGGACCTCGCGGCCGGCGAAAGTGCCGTTGAGAACCTGGATCTTGGCGTTCGTACCGGCTGGTGGTGAGGGCCTTCCCTGGGGCGGAGCTTCCCGACCAGCCGCCGCTGCATGGATGTTTCCCGGCATGTCCGACTTGGAAAGCACCATGGTCTGGGCGAAATCATCCTGTTCCTCGCCATCGGCGGCATTGTCGACGAAGCGCAGCTGATGACGGCCAACGGTTATGACATCCCCGTGCTGGAGAGCATGCTTCTTGATCAGCTTGCCATTGACGTAAGTGCCGTTGGTGCTGTTGAGGTCTTCGAGAAAAGAGTCATTGAGGATATTGATGATCAGCGAGTGGTGTCCGCTGACAGTAGGGTTGTCGATGCGCACGTCGTTGTCGGGGAGGCGGCCGATCGTGTACCGCTCCTTCATCATGTTGTATTCGGCGAGAACCTGGTTGTCGAGATTGAGTATGAGACGCGCCATGCTGAACCCGGCCTAACTGAAGATAGCCTTCATTCGAGTGATCAGACTTGTCCGCGCTGGAAACGCTTCCAGCACCTGCGCGAGGATAACGGATATGTTGTCCTTGCCCCCATGGTCATTGCTGAGCTGTATGAGCTGCTGACCGACGACGTCAAGATTAGCACTAAACGTGCTGATTGTTAAATGAATGTCTTCATCCTCCACCATGTCGGGCAAACCGTCGGAACAGAGGAGGTAGATGTCGCCGGGGACGACCTGGTCTTCCTGTATCGCGACCTGCACCGTTGCCTCGACGCCGAGTGCCCGGGTCACGTAATTGCGGTTCGTCGATCGTGCCGCCTCTTCCTGCGAATAATAGCCGCGATCGACCAGCTCCTGGAGCAGCGAGTGATCCATGGTCAGCTGTTCGAATCGGTTCCGCCGGAACCGGTAGATGCGTGAGTCCCCGACATGCGCCAGTGAGACCCGGTTGTCATAGAACAGGCAGGCGGCAATGGTCGTTCCCATCCCCTCGCACTGGGGCTGGCTGCGTGCCGTCTGGTGAATGATCTTGTTGGCCCGTGCGACTGCATCGCGCAGGATAATGCTCTGGCGCATGAGTTGCGTTTCCGGGTCGACGGCGTTTCGTTGTTCCCGGTCGCAACCGTTCGCGACCAGGTCGAGCACGGTCTTGACCGCGATGCCGCTGGCAACCTCCCCCGCGTTGTAACCGCCCATGCCGTCGGCAAGGACCAGCAGGCCCGCATCGAGATTGGTGCCTATGGCATCCTCGTTGTGCTCCCTCACCCTACCGGTGTCGGTCAGCTGCACGGACCGGAACTTGCTGCGCAGGCTCATGCTGTCATTCTTGTTGAGTTGCTCTCAAAGCTACTACAACAGTCCCGCAAGGCCAATGCCATCTCCCGGCCGTTGGCAAAGCGCTTTATCGGGTCCTTGGCCAGCGCGCGGTCGATGATTGCGTCGAGCGTTGCCGGAAGGTCGTCACGGCAGCTGCTGACGGGGGGGTGCGGCTCGTGGGCGATCTTCTGCATGAGCTTCGGGATCGAGTCGGCGCGGAAGGGCGGTGACCCGGTCAGCAGTTGGTACAGCGTGATCCCCAGTGAGAACAGGTCGGATTGCCCGTTGACTCCCGTACCAGCCAGCTGTTCCGGCGACATGTAAGACGGCGTGCCGAGAATGATGCCGGTCTTGGTGCGACTGGTATCGGTCAGGCGGGCGATCCCGAAGTCGGTGATTTTCAAGGTGTCGCTTGCCGCATCATAAAGGAGGTTGGCTGGCTTGACATCGCGATGCACGACATGCTGCTGGTGTGCGTAGTGTAAGGCCTCGGCGGCCAGCGCCGTGATCTCTACCACTTTTTTCGCCGGCAGGAGCTGCCCCTGCTGGGCGTAAAAGCTCATCGGCTTGCCGGTGCAGTATTCCATGGCGAGATAGGCGTATCTGCCATCTTCACCGGCGTCGTAGATGCTGATGATGTTGGGATGATTGAGCCGGCCGGCCGACTCCGCCTCGCGCAGGAACTGCGTGCGGGCGTTGTCGAGGTCGTCATCGCCGAACTCCTCTGCCAGGGCAATGGTCTTGACGGCCACCCGGCGGTTTATCTTTGGGTCACGCCCCAGGTAGACGGTCGCCATGGCCCCGCGGCCGACGACGTGCTCGATCTCGTAGCGTCCTATGGTCTGTCCGCTCAGGTCCTCACCGTGGACACCCGCCCTCGCCATATCGGGGCGGGCGGGGGGCGAGGCCCGGTCGGGCCGGGGGGGGGCGCGGGAGGCGGCGACACGCATGCCCGCCAGCTTCTTGAGCTTTACCCCGGCGCTGCGGTAGTCGGGGTCGAGGGTGGTCAGATGGCGCAGGACCCGCTCGGCCTTGGCCAGGTCGCGTCGTCGCGCATGTTCGAGTGCAATGTCGTACAGCCGTTGCTTGACGTGTTCAGTTGATGGTTGTTGCCGCAGCATGGAAAAGGCGAGATCGAGTTCATCGCCTGCGCTGGTCTCGGGCCGGCTGTTCCGCGGTGGCGGCGCCGGCTTGGGTTGCGCGCTGTTTGCAGGCAGGCGCAGCGGGACCAGCCGCACCGCGAGCAGCGCGAACAGCACAAACGCAGCCGCTGTTGCCAGTTGTACCCAGACGCCGATGCTCAGCAGGTAGACCTCGGTGCCGACGAGTGCAGTAACGATGCACAACCCTGTCATGAGCGCCAGTGTCGTCGGCAGGCGGCGGCCCCACAGCACCACGAGCAGCCCGAGGAGAACGAGGAGGCCAGTCTCCAGCCATGCGAGCCAGGCAGCGCGGACGATGTAGTCACCGGCCAGCAGGTTGGCGAGGCCAGTGGCGAGCAAGACTGCCGGCGCGACGTTGTCGGCGACCGGCGTCTTGTATCCTTGCCCGTCTCTCGCCGTCGCGTCGCCGAGGACAGCTACGCGGCCGGCAACCAGTTTTTGCGCCGGGCCTGGGCGCAGAAGGTCCTCCGCGCTTAGCGTCGTCAGACCGCCCGATCCCTCCTGGCCCGCTGCCTCTGGGGAATGGTAGAACCGCAACAGGGCGGCGGCGCCGCCCGAGGTACGGATGCGATGATCGTCCCAACTTATGCTGCCGGGTCCGACCGTGATCGCCTTGCCGCTCGGAAAGCTCAGCGCAAACTTGCCTTTCAGCGCGACCGATGGAACGAGGTTGCCTGCCGCATTGATCAGCAGGTCGAGTCGGCGCACGGTGCCGTCCGGCTCACTCCAGATGCCGATATGTCCTGCACCCAGGGCAGCCTCACACAGCTCCTGCGGGGGGGCGCTGACCGAGCGGACACGACGGGCACCGCTATCATCGTCGTGCGACTGGGAGCTTCCCGCGAGGAAATGCTTGCGGCAACCCGAGGTCGATAAACCGATTGCTGCCGTGCTGTCGAATGCCGGGATGCCGATGATGAGATTACGCAGTTGACGCACCGCCTCGATGGTGCGCGATTGCAATTCAGAGCGACTGCGGATCTCGGCCCATTTTCCGCCCGGCGCCATGTTGTCGGCGTTGGTCCGGCCGGCAGCGTTGCGCCGCTCGAGGTCGGCCAGGGCGGCCAGTTGTCTTGCGTCGGGGAGGGCGGCCGCCAACGGCGGCGCTTCCGTCGGGATGACGAGACGTGCCCGGGATTGTCCCAGTGCATCCAGGAGATCGGGAAAGGCGCTGGAATCCCAGGCGCTGCCCGCTTCCCCGCGTAGCGTGCTGGTATCGATCAGCACTACGTCGCCGCTGGCGTCGCGATGCGAGAGTCTCTGTACGGTATCGTAGACTGCACTCTCGAGGCGCTGCGACACCGGGGCCAGTGAGATGAACAGCCCGAGCAGCAGCACCGCAAGGGCAGCCGACCCTGACCGCAGCGATGTCCCCGCCGCAACTCTGTCCCAACTACGCATTTCCACATAGTATCGGTGCGTCTGGCGCAGCGGTGAGAACGGTTCGGTGTTTCTTGCTTGTTACGGGCCGTATGTCGGCCCGCCGTACACATTCCGGTGAGAACAAGGTCACAAATCGGTTA
>JAKLLP010000225.1 GCA_023150055.1 Gammaproteobacteria bacterium
GCGGACGGCGGGAGCACACGACGGTGTTGCGTACTTTTGGTACGGGCGCGCAGATATTGCGCGATCTCGGCGTGACGCGCATGCGCGTGCTGAGCGCGCCGAAGCAGATGCATGCGATTTCCGGCTTCGGCCTGGAAGTAGTAGAGTACGTCGACGATCCGGAATGACGAACGCGTCCGCCCCTCATACCATGCGTACCCTCGAAGGCCAGCTCAACGTCCGGGACGCGCGCTTCTGCGTGCTCGCGGCGCGTTTCAACGACCGGATCGTCGAGGACCTCGTGCGCGGCGCACTCGATGCGCTCAGGCGTCATGGGGTAGAGGAGTCGGCCGTCGACCTGCTGCGCGTGCCGGGGGCGTTCGAGCTGCCGCTCGCGGCAAAACGCGTGGCTCGCAGCCGCCAGTACGATGCGCTGATCGCGCTGGGCGTGGTGATACGTGGCGCGACACCGCATTTCGAGTACGTTTGCGGGGAGTGCGCAGCCGGACTCGGCCGGGTGAGTCTGGAGTTCGAGCTTCCTGTCGGCTTCGGGGTGCTGACCTGCGACACTGTTGACCAGGCAATCGAGCGCTCGGGCGTCAAGCACGGCAACAAGGGCGCTGATGCTGCGCTGGCCGCCATGGAAATGGTGAGCCTGCTGCGGCAGATCGCGCCTTAGGCAGGTACCTGTTAATGGCCCGTGGACGCCACGGCGCGCGCCGGGTTCTGTTGCAGGCGCTTTATCAGCGACAACTCGGTGGGCACACTGCCGCCGAACTGGTCGAGCAGTTTTCCGCAAGGCGGGAGTTCCGCGGCATCGACACGGCGTATTTCCGGATGTTGCTCGACGAAATCACGATGGCCGAGGCGAGCCTCGATGCGGAGATCGCGTCCGCTGCGGATCGTCCGGTCGCGCAGCTCGATCCGGTCGAGCGCGGCGTGTTGTGGATCGGCTTGGCAGAGCTGCGCTTTCATCCTGACGTTCCGTCCCGGGTGGTCATTGACGAAGCCGTCGAACTCGCCAAGGAATTCGGCGCGCAGGACAGCTTTCGCTACGTGAATGGCGTGCTCGATACGCTGGCCGTGCGTCTGCGGGATCCGGAGGCGGGCGCGAACCCGCGCTGACGTTTCGTGCCCGACTACCCGAAGCGCAGGCGGGGCGGTGTGCGGAGGAAAATACCGACGACGGGCGAGTCTGAGCTGATCGACAGGTATTTCCGGCGCCCGTCCCGCGCCGGGGACGGCGTGGTGCTCGGCATCGGCGATGATGCCGCCATCGTGCGCATGGCGCCGGGCCACGACCTCGTCGTCGCGACCGATACGTTGGCCGAAGGGGCGCATTTCCCCAAAGACATGGCGGCGCGCTCCATCGGTCACCGTTGTCTCGCCGTGAACCTGAGCGACCTTGCGGCCATGGGGGCCGAACCGCTCTGGGCGAGTCTCGCGCTCAGCGTCACGGTGGCGGATCCGCGCTGGCTGCGGCAGTTCGCGCAGGGTTTCTTCGCGCTGGCGCGCCGCACCGGCGTGAGCCTGATCGGTGGGGACACGATCCGTGGGCCACTGGTCGTCACCGTGACCGTCCACGGGCGGGTTCGCCCCCGCCGCTACGTGACACGCGGCGGGGCCCGACCGGGAGACGGGATATATGTGAGCGGCAATCCCGGCGAAGCGGTTGCGGGACGCCTGTCGCTGACTTCGGAGCGCGCTTCGCGGAGCATCGGCGCATTGCGTCGCCGCTTCCTCTATCCGGAACCACGGCTCGGTGAGGGTGCCGCGCTCGCACCGATCGCCTCGGCGATGATCGATGTCTCGGACGGGCTTCATGACGACGCGGGCAAGCTTCTTGCCGCCAGCGGCTGCGGGGCGGAGCTGGATGCGGGCCTCCTGCCGCTGTCGCGGCCGCTGCTCGAGCATGCGGGCGAACGCGCCGCGCGGGAGTATGCGCTTACGGGCGGTGATGACTATGAATTGCTGTTCACGGTGCCCGCCTCGCGCGAGTCGCGGCTGCGCCGCGCTGCCGGGCGCTGGACCTGCCCGCTGACACGTATCGGAACGGTGACCGCGAAACCCGGGCTGCGGTGGCGACTCGACGGCCGCCCTTTCACGTTCCGCGACCGCACTTACCGGCATTTTCGCTGAAAGGGCGGTCGATTGGTGCCCCGGCAGGTCTCGTTCCGATCGCTGCTCCATGACCCGCTGCAGTTGATCGCCTTCGGGCTGGGCAGTGGCCTTCTGCCGCGCGCGCCCGGCACCTGGGGTTCGGCCCTTGCATGGCTCGCTTTCTGGCTGCTGCCGCCGCTGTGCACGATCACCCGGGGATTGTGTTCGACGAGATGGTCGCCATGTGGGCGGTGCTGGCAGTGACGCCGCGGCTGGTCGTGTGGCAGGCGGTCGCATTCCTGCTCTTCAGGGCGATGGATATCTGGAAGCCCTGGCCGATTCGCGAGGCCGATCACAGAATACCGGGTGGGCTGGGCATTATGCTCGACGATGTGTTGGCAGCCGCTTATGCGGCTGCGCTGTTGTTGGGCCTGCGGGAAGCTTCCGCGTTGTTGACCTGAAGGGTGGCTGGATCGTGTCCGTGGCGCAGCCTGCCGGCGAAGCAAGCAAGACTGCGCTGATTCCGGACAGGATCGGCAAGTACGACATCATCAACGAGATCGGCAAGGGCACGACCGGCACGATCTATCTCTCGCACGACCCGTATTTCCGTCGCGACGTCGCCATCAAGGTCTACAACCTGACTACCGACGACGACCCGGAGCGCGTCAGGGTCGTCCGCAAGATGTTCTTCAACGAGGCGCGGATAGTCGGCAAGCTGCAGCACCCGAACATCCTGCCGATCTACGACGCGGGCGAGGAGGAAGGCCGCTATTACGTGGTGATGGAACACGTGCAGGGCGCACGCACCCTGGCAGCCTACTGTCGGCCGGACAACCTCCTGCGGATCGACGACGTCGTCAAGATCATCTACCAGTGCGCGCGTGCGCTCCACTACGCCCATCGGCGCGGGGTGATACACCGCGACATCAAGCCGAGCAACATCATGCTGACCCGCGACAACGACGTGCGGATCATCGACTTCGGCATCGCCATCCTGCGCGACGCCGATGTCTCCAGGATAGAGGGCATCGCCGGCTCGCCCAGTTACATGTCACCCGAGCAGGTGGAGTCGGCCGAGATTACGCCTGCGTCCGATATCTACTCTCTCGGGGCGGTGATGTATGAACTGTTGACCGGGTTCAGGCCGTTCCGCGCCAGCACGCTGTCGAGGTTGCTCAACCAGATCGTCTACGCGACGCCGCCGCCGCTGCACACCCTGCGCGATGGCATTCCCGACGAACTCGAGCAGCTGGTGATGACCGCGCTGGCCAAGGACCCGGCGGCGCGTTTCGGCGACGAAGCGGACTTTCCCTCGCGGCTCACGCGCGTGTATCAGCAGCTGCGTCACCAGTACGCCCGCGTGGAGAACCAGGAGCATTTCGATCGCCTCCGGCGCTTGCGGTTTTTTCATGATTTCTCGGGCCCGGAAATCTGGGAGTTGCTGCGGGCGAGCGAGTGGCGTGAATACAGCGACGGCGACGAGATCGTGCGGGAAGGCGATATCGACGATCGCTTTTATGTCATCGTCGACGGCAAAGTCAGCGTCGAGATGAACGGCCGCGCGGTGGGCGTGCTCAGCGATGGAGATTGCTTCGGCGAGAGCAGTTACATGACCGGGGTGAAAAGAAACTCCACGATTCGGGCCGGGGAGGCCGTCACCATTCTCAGTGTGAGCGCCACCCTGCTCGAGCAGGTTTCCACCGACTGCCAGTTGCGCTTCAACAAGGTCTTCCTGCGCGCCCTGATCAGGCGGCTACAGGGGTCGAACGGCGCGCGGACCTGAACCGGCGGCGATCAGTCGTCATCTGTGGCTTCATTCCTGCGATCCAGCGTTTCCGGGTCGAGTTCCTGCAGCTCGGGTCCCATCAGAGCCTGCACGCGCTGCTCTGCATCCTGCAGGGCGGACTGACAGTCTCGACTCAGGCGCACACCGCGCTCGAACTGCTTGAGTGATTTCTCGAGGGGCAGATCACCTGCCTCGAGTTGCGCCACGATTTCCTCGAGTTCTGCCAGGGATTTCTCCAGGTCGATGCGTGGACGACGGGCGTCGGTCATGGCCGTGATTTTGATTTCGGAGAGAACGAGCGGCTAAGGTCGCATACGGGTTCCGAACGGTCAATTGCGCCCGTGCGGCGTGTATAGTTCGCCGGTCGCGTTGACAGACGCGCTCCCTGCTGACATATTTAGACCTAGTCTAATAACTGGACTGGCGCGGCCAGATAGATCGTCCGAGGAGAAGAACGTGAAACTCAAAGGCAGCAAAACCGAGCAGAATCTAAAAGACGCTTTTGCGGGTGAATCGCAGGCCAATCGTCGCTACCTGTATTTCGCAGCGAAGGCCGATGTAGAGGGTTACAACGACGTCGCCACCGTGTTTCGCTCCACTGCGGAAGGCGAGACCGGGCACGCGCACGGCCACCTC
>JAKLLP010000226.1:0-324 GCA_023150055.1 Gammaproteobacteria bacterium
GCCCCGCGATACTGCAGCCAGCGGTCGAACCCGATGATGACCACGCCGATCGCCACGCCGAGGCCGATCATCGTCCAGGGCAGGCCACCCCCGAACACGCCCCCGGCAACCGAGGCCATCAGTGTTGCCTGCGGTGCCACCAGCGGGTTGGGATGCTCGGGGGTCGGCACGCCGATGCCGTAGGCATCGAGCAGCAGGTTGAGGATCGGCGCCATGACCAGCACGGAGACCAGCACGCCGGCGCACAGCGCAAGCTGCTGTTTCCACGGCGTGGCACCGACGATCGCGCCGGTCTTGAGGTCCTGCAGCAGGTCGCCGCCGAGT
>JAKLLP010000226.1:334-4500 GCA_023150055.1 Gammaproteobacteria bacterium
TCAGGATGGCGGCTGCCGGGCCGCGTGCATCCGCGCCGAGCAGCCCCAGCAGCATCAGTGAGGCGAGCAGCATCGTGGCCATGGTGACGCCGGAGATCGGGTTGTTGGATGAGCCGACCAGGCCGGCCATGTAGGCGGCCACCGAGGAGAAGAGAAAGCTGGCGATCAACATGGTGAGCGCCATGGCCGCTGCAACCCCGCTGCTCGCGACGATCTGCTGATACAGCGCGAACATCGGCACGATACAGGCGGCGATTCCGGCCAGGACCCAGGGCATCGGCAGGTCGCGCTCGCCTGGCGGCGTGGTCCCGAGGCGTGTGCGGCGAAACTCGGCGAGCCCGCTGCGGATCGCCGAGCCCACGGAGTGGCGGATTTCCACCAGGGCCCAGAGTCCGCCTGCCAGCATCGCGCCAACCCCGAGGTAGCGGATCTTCAGCGACCAGATTTCGAAAGCCAGGTCGGCCGCCTCGATGCCGCCGGCAAGACTTGCAGCCAGCACCGGATCGTCGGCAGCGAACCACACCGCGTAGGCGGGGATCGCGATATGCCATGAAATCACGCTGCCGAGGAAAACCAGCGCCGCCACGTTCAGGCCCACGATGTAGCCGATGCCGAGCAGCGCAGGCGAGAGGTTGGTGCCGATATAGGCGATGCCGCTGCCGACGTAGCCGGCCACCTGCGCCGTTCCAGGCCACAGCTTCAGGCCGGTTTCGCCGAACTTGATCAGGGCGCCGAGCAGGCCTGCCTGCACCAGCGCCCGCAAGGCGCCGCCCGCGCGTTCGCCAGCCCGCAGCACTTCGGCCACCGCCGTGCCTTCGGGGAATTTCAGCGGCTGTTCGAGGATGAGCGCGCGGCGCAGCGGAATGGTCAGGAGCACGCCGAGCAGGCCGCCGACGAGGACGATGGCGGTCACCCACAGGTAGGGGAACTCCCGCCAGACACCGAGCAGCACCAGCGCTGGCAGCGTGAAGATGGCCGCTGCGGCCAGGGCCTCGCCGGCGGAAGCCGCCGTCATGACCATGGTGTTCTCACGGATGCCGCCGTGGCCGAGCAGCCGCAGGACTCCCATGGAAATGACCGCCGAGGGAATGCAGGCCGACACGGTCATGCCGGCGAACAGGCCGAGGTAAGCGTTGGCGGCGCCGAGAAGTACGGCAAGCACCCCGCCGAGAAGCAGCGCGCGCAAAGTCAGTTCGCGTGGACCGTCCATGGCGCTTGCCGGGCTTTACTCCACGTCCCCCACCAGCCGGCGGATGGGCCGGACGAACACCAGCAGGAGCAGGCCTGCACCCGTCGAGCTGAGCACGATCTGCAGGTACAGCGCCGGAAACTGCCCGACCGCATCGTCGCTGAAACCTCCGGCGACGAGCCCGGCGATCAGGTTGCCGAGCGCGGCGCCGAGAAACCACACTCCCATCATCTGGCCGACGAAACGCTGCGGCGCAAGCCTGGTCGTCGCCGACAGCCCCACCGGGCTCAACGCGAGCTCGCCGAGCGTGTGCAGCAGGTACGTCATCACCAGCCAGGTCGGCAGCACGCGTTCGCCCTGTTGTACCAGCATGGCGGCCCCCATCATCACGAGGAAACCTGCGCCCAGCAGGATGAGCCCGAGGCCGAACTTGGCCGGTGTCGACGGGTTGAGATTGCGCCGGGCAAGCGATACCCACATGGCGGCAAAAACCGGGGCAAGGGTGAACACGAACAGCGCATTCAGGGACTGGAACCACCCGGCCGGTATCTCGAAGCTGCCGAAGACGCGCTGCGTATAGCGCTCCGCGAACAGGTTCAGCGAGGAGCCGGCCTGCTCGAAGCCGGACCAGAACATCGCCGCGCCCAGGAAGAGGATCACGATCACGACCGTCCGGCGCCGCTCGTCGGCGGTCAGCCCGGCGGCGGTAAACAGGTACACGAAATAAGCGAGGGCCACCGCCGCGATCAGCAGCCCGGTGCGCTGTGCGGCTGCGACCGGATCGATCTCGACGATCCCACCGAGCACCAGGACTGCAGCGAGCCCGATCAACGCAGTACCGATCATGACCTTCCGCCACGCGGCTTGCCGGGCTGGCCGGTCCTCGGGCCGCCGCGGATCGAGTGAGGGGTGCTGGCCCGTGTCGCCGAGTCGATGGCGCGTGCGCCGGAAATACAGCAGCCCCGCGACCATGCCCACGCCGGCCGCGGCGAAGCCGTAGTGCCAGCCGAAGCGCTCGCTCTCCCCGAGCGTGCTGCAGACCAGGGGCCCGATGAAGGCGCCGATGTTGATGCCCATGTAGAAGAGCGTGAAGCCGCCGTCGCGACGCGCGTCACCGCGGGCGTAGAGCTCGCCTACGGCGGCGCTGATGTTCGGCTTGAGCAGCCCGGTGCCGCAGATGATGAGCAGCAGCCCGACGAAAAACGCCGTCCGCGCCGGGATGGCCAGCGTGAAATGGCCGGCCGCGATGATGAGCCCGCCGAGCCAGATGGCCCGGTGCGTGCCGAGCAATCGATCGGCGATCCATCCACCCGGCAGCGCCACCATGTAGACCGCCGCGGTGTACAGGCCATAGATCGCGGTCGCCGCACGGTCGTCGAGCCCGAGGCCGCTGCCGGCGTCGACCATGTAGAGCACCAGGAGCGCCCGCATGCCGTAGTAGCTGAAGCGCTCCCAGAGCTCGGTAAAGAACAGCGTCCGCAATCCCGGGGGGTGCCCGGTGGGCGCATCCGCGCCGCTCATGCGGCGCTCTTCCCCGTATCGCTGTCCTTGGTGGCGGACGGGTAGATGACCCGTGCCAGCAGCAGGCCCGCTTCGAAGAGCAGGTAGACCGGCACGGCCAGCATGATCTGCGAGACGACATCCGGCGGGGTGAGCACGGCCGCGACCACGAAGGCACCCAGAAACACGTACGACCGCTGCCGCGCAAGCGTCTGCGCCGAGAGCAAACCGGTACCGATCAGGAGCACCGTGGCGATCGGCACCTCGAACGCGGCGCCGAATGCAAAACAGGTCAGCAGCGCGAAATCGAGATAGCTCGCGATATCGGTCATCATCGTCACGCCCTCGGGGGTCGTGGCCGTGAGGAATCCGAACACCGTCGGGAACACCAGGAAATAGGCGAATGCCGCACCGACATAGAACAGAATCACGCTGCTCACCAGCAGTGGCACGGCGAAGCGCTTTTCACGCCGGTACAGCCCGGGTGCGACGAAAGCCCAGGCCTGGTAGAGCACCACCGGCATGGCGATGAAGACCGCGGCGAAGAAAGTTGTCTTGATCGGGGTGACGAACGGCGAGGCGACCTGCGTGGCGATCATGGTCGAGCCGGCGGGCAACTGGTCGATGAGGGGCTGCGCCACGATCGTGAAAATGCGCCGCGCAAACGGCGTCAGCGCGAGAAAGATCACCAGTACCGCCGCGAGTGCGCGCAGCAACCGGTCGCGCAGCTCGGTCAGGTGGGAGAGCAGCGGCGCTTCTTCGAGCACCTCCTCGGGGTCTTCCTGGCCCTTGCCGGGTTCTGCCATGTCGTCAGGCCGGGCCCCGGCTGATCAGGGCCGGGTGTCGCCTGTGCTTTCTGGTGAGCGGGCCGTCTCGGTAGAACCCGTCGACGTGTCCGCCGCGGCGTTCCCGGGCTTGAGGTCGTCGACCCCCGGCCGGCTCCAGTTACCGGCTGGAGTCCTTGGTGGCGCCGCGAAGGGATCCACCACGCGACCCGGATCGATGGCGCGCATCTCATCCTGAAGTTGGGTGTTCAGCATGCGGGCCATGCGGCGGGCACGGCCCACCCACTGGCCGACCTGGGTTGCGACCTGCGGCAGGCGTTCAGGCCCGAGCACGAGCAGGCCGATCACGAAGATGACCGCGAGCTCCCAGAAACCGACGTCGAACATGGGTCGGTCAGCCGGACTTCTTGCCGACGGTCTCTTGCTGTTTGTCCTCGAAGGTCGAGTCGCCCTGCTGGTTGAGTTTTTTCTTGGGTTCGTCGTCCTCGGCGTCGGCATCGGCCATCGCCTTGCGGAAGCCCTTGACCGCAGTGCCGAGGTCGGTCCCGATGGAGCCGAGGCGCTTCGTGCCAAAAATGACCACGGCGATCAGGAGCACGATCAGCCAATGCCAGATACTCAGTGAGCCCATGTCGATTACTCCAGAGAAGATCGGGCATTCCCTGCCCGGGTGCATTGACGCCAATGATACG
>JAKLLP010000227.1:0-1939 GCA_023150055.1 Gammaproteobacteria bacterium
TGCACACACGAACGGATTCCGCGCATGCGCAGAACGAAGATCATCGCCACCCTGGGTCCCGCCACCGACCGGCCGGGAGTGCTCGAGGGGCTCATCCACGCCGGCACCGACCTGGTGCGTATCAACTGCTCGCACGGCACCTGGGAGGAGCGGAGCCGCCAGATCGAGGCGGTGCGCAAGGCCTCCGCAGCGGCGGGCAAGCACGTCGGCGTTATCGGCGACCTGCAAGGCCCGAAGATACGCATTCATCGCTTTCGAGACGGTCCCGTCACCCTGGAAGAAGGCGCGTCATTCGTCCTCGACACGGCGATGGATGCCAGGGCAGGCAGCCGTGAAGCGGTCGGTGTCGCTTACGAGAGCCTGCCACGGGACGTCAGCCGGGGCGATTCGCTGCAGCTCGATGACGGGCAGATCGTTCTGGCGGTGGAAAATGTCGAGGGCACCCGGGATTGCTGCAGGGTGACGGCTGGAGGTGCGCTCTCCGACAACAAGGGCATCAACCGGCAGGGTGGTGGCCTCTCCGCGCCGGCCCTGACCGACAAGGACCGGGAAGATATCCGCGAGGCCGCGCGGGCGGGTGTCGATTGGCTTGCCGTGTCTTTCGTGCGTGGCCCGGACGACATGAACGAGGCCCGCCAGTTGCTGCGCGATGCCGGTGGTGACGGCCACCTCATTGCCAAGATCGAGCGTGCCGAGGCGCTCGCCACGCTCGACGCGATCATCAGCGCTTCGGATGCGGTGATGGTGGCGCGTGGCGACCTCGGCGTGGAGATGGGGTACGCCGGGCTCACCGGCATGCAGAAGAAGATCATCCGCCTCGCCCGCGCTCGCCAGAAGGTCGCCATCACGGCGACACAGATGATGGAGTCGATGGTTCATCACCGCATGCCCACCCGGGCGGAGGTCTCCGACGTCGCCAATGCGGTCATGGACGGCACCGATGCCGTGATGCTGTCCGGGGAAACGGCAGTCGGGGACTACCCGGTGCAGGCGGTGGCGGCGATGGCCGAAGTCTGCGTCGGTGCCGAAACCTACCAGGTATCGAGCGGCCGGCCGCGCGACCGCGGTGGTGACCAGTTTCGGACCGTCAACGAGGCGATCGCGATGGCCGTCATGTACACGGCCAACCACCTGCATCCGCAGGCGATCATCGCACTGACGGAATCCGGCAGCACGGCGCTGTGGATGTCGCGGGTGCGTTCGGACATTCCCATCTTCGCCTTCACCCGCCATGAGGCCACCAGGCGGCGGGTGCAGCTGTACCGGGGCGTTTACCCGGTGGCATTCGACGTGACGCATTCCGATCCGGTGCAGGTCAATCACGAGCTGATCGCGGTGCTGCGCGACATGGGCCATGTCGAGCTGGACGACCTCGTCATCATCACCAAGGGCGAGCTGAGCGGCGTGACCGGCGGCACCAATTCAATGAAGATCCTGCGCGTGACCGCTGAGTGAACTCCGTCCCTGCCAGGCGCTGCTCTGCGGACCGGCGAGCCGCTATGGTCCGCTTCCGTATCCCGAGGGCCTTGCCGGCACGCAGTCGCAACCGAGGAAAAGCATGATGCAGAGTCAGGACGGAGCCCTCACCCGGCTGTTCATGAGCACATTCTCCGTGCGCCGCGAGGAAGTCCGCGGGCTGCTGGGCTCTTTCCTGCTGCTGTTCCTGATCTGGACGGGATATTCGATCCTGCGACCGGTCCGCGAGACCATGGGAATCACCTCGGGGGTCTCGAAGCTGCCAATACTGTTCTGGGCGACCTTCCTGTGCACGCTCGCGATCCAGCCGGCCTTCGGCGCGCTGGCCACACGGCTGCGGAGAGTCACGCTGCTGCCGACCCTGTATGTCTTCTTCGCGCTGAACTTGCTGCTCTTCTACGCCTGGTTCTACCTGCAGGAGGATCACACCTGGATCGCGAGGGCGTTTTTCGTCTGGCTCTCC
>JAKLLP010000227.1:1977-4498 GCA_023150055.1 Gammaproteobacteria bacterium
GGTGAGCGCGATTCCGCTGGTGCGTATCCTGAACGCCTGGCAGCTGCAACAGGCGGAACGGGAGGGGTCGGATGCGCAGGGCAGTGACCGGCCGCTCGGGGGCAACCCCTTCGCCGGATTCGGGCAGGTGCTGGCGAGCCCTGTGATGGCGGGCATCGCGGTCTTCGTGTTCCTGCTGACCTGGGTCAGCACGTTCCTCTACCTGGAGCAGCAGACCCTGATCGACCGGCTGATTCCCGACTCCGACGAGCAGACGACGCTGTTCGGCTGGATCGACTTCAGCGTGCAGTCGGCGGCGCTTCTCATCCAGATGGTGCTGCTCGGCCAGTTGACGCGACGTTTCGCGCTGACCGGGCTGATCGTGATCGTGCCGCTCCTGATGGTGGCCGGCTACATGTGGCTGGCGACGAATCCGGTGCTGTGGGCGATCATCGGCACCATGATCGTGCGGCGCGTCGGCGAGTATTCCATCATGCGACCGTGTCGCGAGATGCTGTTCACCTCGGTTCCTCGCGAGATGAAGTACAAGGCCAAGAACATCATCGACACCCTGGTCTATCGTGCAGGCGATGCCGTCAGCGGCTCGGCGCACGCCGGGCTGGTGGCCCTCGGGTTGGCGGCGTCCGGCATTTTCTGGGTCGCGGCCGGCATCTCGGCGTTGTGGGCCTGGTCCGCATACGCGGCGGCGCGACGCCACGAGGTGGCACGCGCAGGAGCGCAGGCTGTCGCGATGTCCGCGCGGCACACTTGAACCGTCGTCGATCTGCCGCGCGCATCCGACGACGCGTCCCTCGGGATCGAGGATGCAATGTCCCGCGTATCGCCGGGCGCATATGCGCAAAGAGCGCAAGCAGGCCCCCGGTGGTCGCGTCCGCGGCCGGCTGGTCCGTCATGCGACGCAGCGCCTTGTTCGCTGCAATGCGCTATGTTTAGATGCCTGAATTGAGCGGATTGCACGCACGACTTTGAAGAGGCCGCCGCGACCATGCCTGAGCGGAGCATGCGCATAGCTAGACCCCCGACGCGGGAGAAGCGCATCGGCCTCGTGCTGCCTGGCGGTGGCGCCCGGGGTGCCTACCAGGTGGGGGTGTTGAAGGCGATCGCCGAGATCATGCCGCGCCGCTCGCCGAACCCCTTCGCGGTCATCAGCGGGACCTCCGCCGGTGCGATCAGCTCCGCGGTGCTGGCGAGCCAGGCGCGGGTGTTCCGCCACGCCGTGGCCGATCTCGAGCGCGTGTGGGCACATTTCCGCTCCCACCACGTGTTCCGCTGCGATTCGTTGACGATGCTGAAAAGCAGCCTGCACTGGGCGGCTGCCGTGGTCTTTGGCGGGCTCGGGGTCAGGAACCCGCGCTCCCTCCTCGACAACAGCCCGCTGCGCGAGATGCTCGCCCGGGCCATCAACTTCAACGCGATCCAGGAGAGCATCGACCGTGGTTACCTCGACGCCGTTACGGTGACGGCTGCCGGTTATGACTCTGCCCGCTCGGTGTCCTTCTACCAGGGGCGTGACGGGATGGAACCCTGGGATCGCGTGCGCCGGGTAGGACGTCCGTCCCGGATCACGCTCGATCACCTGATGGCGAGTATCGCCGTACCGATGATGTTCCCGCCGGTGCTGATCGAGCGCGAGTACTTCGGCGACGGCGCCATGCGCCAGGCGACGCCGCTTGCGCCCGCCGTGCATCTCGGTGCGGACCGGCTGCTCGTCGTCGGCGTGCGCGACGAGCATGCCGATGCCGTCCCCGGTCCCGACGATCCGATTCCCTATCCGAGCATGGGCCGTATCGCCGGTTATGTGCTCGACGCCTTGTTCATGGACGGGTTGTCGCAGGATCTCGAGCGACTGACGCGGGTCAACCTGATACTGGAGAATACCCCCGGCCGGGCTCTCGATACGGGCATGGCGAAGCTGCGTTACATCGATGCGATGATCCTGCTGCCGAGCCGCGACATCCGCGAGATCGCGGTGCGCTACGTGCACGAGATGCCCCGGCAGGTGCGCCTCCTGATGAGCGGCCTCGGTGCGCTGAACTATGGGGGCCGCCAGCTCGTGAGCTACCTGCTGTTCGAGCAGGGCTACACCCGTGAGCTGATCAGGCTCGGTTACGAGGACGGGCTGGCCCGCCGCGACGACATCCGCGCCTTCATGGACGGCGAGCCACTCGATGCTCCGGCCGGAATCACCGGCTGGAGCGACCTCTCCGAGCATTACTCCCGCAAGGTGCGCGCCCTGCGCCTGCCGGAGCAGGAAGCCGCCGGCTGACGGCGGCCGCGATGCCGGTCAGGTCAGGAAGACCTTGCCGAGCCCGAGGAACACGCCGAAGCCCACGCAGTCGGTGACGGTGGTCAGGACCACGGTCCCGGCGAGGGCCGGGTCGATGCGTAATTTCGTGAGCATGAGCGGCACCGCGAATCCCGTCAGCGCCGCGACCAGCAGGTTGATGATGAGCGCGGCACCGATGATGGCGCCGACCTGCCAGTCGGCAAAGAACATCATCGTGCCTGCCCCTACCACCAG
>JAKLLP010000228.1 GCA_023150055.1 Gammaproteobacteria bacterium
ACTGCCACCCGAAGATCGTCGAGGCGGTGCGCGAACAGGTGGGGCGGCTCGATTACGCCACCGCCTTCAACCTCGGCCATCCGGCGGCGTTCGAGCTGGCCGCGCGGCTGGCCGCGCTGGCGCCGGGAGCGCTCGATCACGTGTTCTTCGTGAACTCCGGCTCCGAGGCCGTCGATACGGCCTTGAAGATCGCGCTCGGTTATCACCGGGTGCGCGGCGATGCCACGCGGACGCGCTTCATCGGGCGCGCCAGGGGATACCACGGTGTCGGGTTCGGTGGCATCTCGGTGGGTGGCATCGTCTCGAACCGCCGCATGTTCAATGCCGCGCTGATTCCGGGTGTCGATCACCTTCCGGCGACGCTCGACCTGGCCCACAACGCCTACAGCCGCGGCCAGCCGGCATGGGGCGCCCATCTCGCCGAGGAGCTCGAGCAGATCGTCGCGCTGCACGATGCCTCGACCATCGCCGCGGTGATCGTCGAGCCCGTGGCGGGTTCAGCCGGCGTGCTGCCGCCGCCGGTCGGGTATCTGGAGAAATTGCGTGCCATCTGCGATCGGCATGGGATCCTGCTCATCTTCGACGAGGTGATCACCGCCTTCGGGCGCACGGGTACGGGCTTCGGTGCGCAGAGGTTCGGCGTGCAGCCGGACCTCGTCACGGTCGCCAAGGGTCTGACGAGCGGCGTCGTGCCGATGGGTGCGGTAGTGGTGGACCGGCGTATCTACGAGGCCTTCATGAGCGGGCCCGCCGACGCCGTGGAGTTTTTCCACGGCTACACCTACTCAGGGCATCCGCTGGCGAGCGCGGCAGGGCTCGCCGCGCTGCAGGTTTACGCGGAGGAGGGTTTGTTCGACCGAGCGCGTTCGCTGGAGCATGCCTTTGCCGATGCCCTGCACTCACTCAAGGGGTCAAGGCACGTGATCGACATCCGCAACTGCGGCCTCATGGGTGGCGTCGAACTTGCGCCGCGGGACGGTCAGCCGACGCAACGGGCGCTCGACGTCTATCGTCACTGCTTTGACGCCGGCGTGCTGGTGCGCACCACGGGTGACACCATCGCGCTCACGCCGCCGCTCGTTATCACGGACAGCCAGATCGGACAGATCGTCGAGACGTTGCGCGGCGCCTTGCAGGCCGTCGACTGAACCGCACGACCGCAAAGGAGATATTCGCCATGCGTATCGGCGTTCCGAGGGAGATCAAGAAGGACGAGTACCGGGTAGGCCTGACCCCGACCAGCGTGCGTGAACTGGCCGCCCGGGGTCACGAGGTGCTCGTCGAGACCGGGGCCGGCGGTGGCATCGGCATGGCGGACGAGGACTACCGGCGCGCCGGGGCCCGGATCGCCGGCACGCCGGTCGAGGTCTGGGCTTTTGCCGATCTGGTCGTCAAGGTGAAGGAGCCCCAGGCGGCGGAGTTTCCGCTGATGAAGGCGGGCCAGGTGTTGTTCACCTACCTGCATCTCGCGCCCGATCCCGAGCAGACCCGGCAACTGCTCGCCGCCGATGTGGTCGGGATCGCCTACGAGACTGTCACCGGGCCGAATCGGACGCTGCCGCTGCTGTCGCCGATGAGCGAGGTCGCCGGGCGCATGGCAGTACAGGCCGGTGCACACTGCCTGGAGCGCGAGGCCGGTGGAGCCGGCATCCTGCTCGGTGGGGTGCCGGGCGTGAAGGCCGCTGACGTCCTGGTGATCGGTGGCGGAGTGGTCGGCACCAACGCCATCCGCCTTGCGATGGGCATGGAGGCGCAGGTGACCGTGATCGACCGGTCGCTGCCGCGCCTGAAGGAACTCGATTTCCAGTTCGGCGGGCGGCTCAACACCATCTATTCCACCACCGAGGCGATCGAGCAATACGTCGCGGAAGCCGATCTCGTGGTCGGCGCCGTGCTGGTGCCCGGGGCCGCCGCACCGACACTGGTCACGCGCGCGATGCTGAGAGGGATGCGGGCGGGCTCGGTGCTGGTCGATGTCGCCATCGACCAGGGCGGTTGCTTCGAGACCAGCCGGCCGACCACGCATTCCAACCCGACTTACGTCGAGGAACGCGTGGTGCATTATTGCGTGGCCAACATGCCCGGCGCGGTGCCGCGCACATCCACTTTCGCGCTCAACAACGCCACGCTGCCCTACGTCCTCGCGTTGGCCGGGAAGGGCTACCGCGAGGCGCTGCTCGATGACCCGCACCTGCTGGCCGGTCTCAATATTCACCGCGGCGATGTCACCTGCGAGGCGGTGGCCCGCGCCCAGAAACACGCCTACGTGCCGGCGGATAAAGCGCTCGGTTGAGACGAGGCGGTGGACCGCGGCCGCGAGGATGGCACATCCAGGCGTTTGCGCGGCATTTCGTTTCACAGATGGCACGCCACCCATGACCGCCCTTGCGGCGGGAGGTCTCCGCCGTCGCTCCCCGATACTCGCTTTGGGCGGAGACCCCCGCCTCCGGGCGGTCTGTCGGTGTAGGCCCTAGCGATAGCCCTCTGCCTGCAGGCGGAACAGCCGCGCATACAGCCCGTTCGCGGCCAGCAGTTCCTCGTGAGTCCCGTATTCGCTGATGCGGCCGTGCTCGATCACCGCGATGTGGTCGGCCTGGCGCACGGTCGAGAAGCGGTGCGAGATCAGGATCGAAATGCGGCCGCGCGTGTGCTGCCGGAAATAGGCAAACAATTCCGCCTCGGCGCCGGCGTCCATGGAAGCGGTCGGCTCATCGAGTACGAGGATGTCGGCGGACGCGCGCATGAAGGCCCGCGAGAGCGCCATCTTCTGCCACTGGCCGGTGGACAGTTCCTTGCCGCCCTTGAACCAGCTGCCGAGCTGGGTGCCGAAGCGCTTCTCCAGCCGTTCGATGAAGGGCATCGCCATGCCCTTGCGGGCGGAATCCGTCCAGCGCTCCTCGTCGGTGAAGGCCTCGACGTCACCCGCGCCGATGTTCTCCCCGACGGTGAACTGGTACTTGTTGAAATCCTGGAAGATGACGCCGATCTGCCGGCGCAGTGCCTGCGGGTGCCATGCGCGCACGTCCTGGCCATGTACCAGTACACGCCCGGAAGTCGGTTGATATAAGCCGCATAACAATTTGATAAGAGTTGATTTTCCTGCCCCGTTCTCGCCGACCAGGGCAAGGCTTTCACCGGGCCGGATGTGGAGGCTGACATCGGTGAGGGCCGGCAGGGCCGCGCCCGGGTAGGTGAAGGAGACAGCCTCGAAGCGCACGCCGTCGCCGGGATCGGGGCCCTGCGCATTCGTGCCCCAGCCGTAGGTCGGGGCCTGCTCGAGGTACTCGTAGAGGTTGGTGAGATACAGGTTGTCTTCGTACATCCCGCCGATCGACCCCAGGCTCGCCGATACGGCGCCCTGGCCCTGGCGGAACAGCACGAGGTACATGGTCATCTCGCCGATCGTGATCGCCGCCGCGACGGCGGCGATGGCGATCCAGGCGTAGGCGCCATAGAGCGCGGCCGTGCCGACGAGGGCGAGCAGCATGCCCCAGGTCTCGCGCCGCAGGGTGAGGGCGCGATCCTCACGGTAGATCTTGTCGAAGATCTGGCGGTAACGCCCGAGCAGCATCGGCCCGAGCTGGAAGAGCTGTACCTCCTTCGCATGGTCCTCGCGCGCCATGACCAGTTCGAGGTAGTTCTGCATGCGGGCCTCGGGCGCGCGCATGCGAAAGAGCCGGAACGCGTCGCCCGAGAACTTGGTTTCGGCGAGGAACGCGGGAAGACCCGCGAGCACGAGCAGCGCCAGCGCCCAGGAGGAGAACTGCGCGATGAGCACGCTGAAGCTCGCCAGCGCCACGAGCTGCTGGAACAGCGCAAAGGTGCGCATCACCAGCGAGAGCGGGCGGCTGGAGGCCTCGCGGCGCGCGCGCTGCAGCTTGTCGTAGAACTCCGCGTCCTCGAACTGCGTGAGATCGAGCGTGAGCGCCTTCTCGAGGATCATCGCGTTGACGCGATAACCGAGCTGCGCACGCAGCAGCGCCTGGCAGGCATTGATGCCGCGTTGGGCAGCACCGATGAGCGCGAGCACGACGCCCTCGCTGGCGACCAGTTGCAGGACCCCCGCGTACTCGGGAGCCGCCCCGGCGCCGACGGCGTTGGCCTGTGCCACCACTGCATCGATCACCAGCTTGCCGATCCAGGCGGCAACCGCCGGCAGTACCCCGGCGATCACCGTGAGGGCGCTCAGCAGGACGGTCAGCTGCCGGTTGGTGGACCAGACGAGCTCGACCGCCCGGCGCGTGTACTTCAGCACGCCGGCAGTGCGCAGCAGCTCGTTGAACCCGCCGCCCGAACCACCGGGCGCCTGCGCGCCGGAGTCTTGTGCGTGCGGCGGCACGGCGGGATTCGGCGTTTGTGCCTGCGGCGTTACCACTCGAAATACCGTGCCGCGAAGCCGGCCGGGAATTCGTCGCGCCCGCGCGGCAGCTCGATGAAGCCCGAGGTGCCGGCCAGAGCGACGAAACC
>JAKLLP010000229.1 GCA_023150055.1 Gammaproteobacteria bacterium
ACCATCACGGTGCTCGATACTTTCGGCGGCGGGCTCGGGCCGTTCGTGACCGGCGTACTGTATGATCGATTCAATTCTTACACCATACCGTTCACACTTATCGCGGTCCTGGTATCGCTCGCCCTGCTGCTGTCGATGTTCTACAGGACGGGGCCGCCGAAGCGCAGTTGACGCCGCCAAAGGCAGTGAGCCGCCAGACCCTGATTGGGCGAAACCCGTCATCCCGAATATTTCCAGACCATGCCTCACATGAACCAGCTCATCGAACCGAGTCAGTCTCTGCGTGGTGTTCGTTACGAGATCCGCGGCAAGCTCGCCAACCGCGCGCACGACATGCAGCGCCGGGGCCACGAGATCATCGCGCTCAATATCGGTAACCCGGGGCTTTTCGGATTTCGAACGCCCGAGACAATGCGCCTCGCGATGATCGAGAACCTCCAGCTCAGCGAGGGTTATTGCCACCAGAAGGGGATTTTTCCGGCTCGTGAAGCCGTGGTCATGCAACAGCAGGAACGCGGAGTCACCGGGGTCATGGCGGACCATGTCTTCATGGGCAACGGGGTGAGCGAACTGATAGATCTCACGCTCCGTGCTTTACTCAACACCGGCGATGAAGTCCTCGTGCCAAGCCCCGATTACCCGCTGTGGACGGCGAGTGTCACGCTCAACTGCGGCAAGGCCGTGCACTACCCCTGTCCGCCCGAACTTCGTTTCCAGCCCGATCTGGAGGCCATGGAGCGACTGATCACGGCACGTACCCGGGCGATCGTCATCATCAATCCCAACAATCCGACCGGCGCTGTTTACCCACGTCAGACCCTGGAGGCGATAGCGCGGCTTGCGGAAAAACACCGCCTGCTCGTCCTGTCCGACGAAATCTACGACCAGATGACTTACGGCGACGCAGCCGCAATCCCCATGGCAACCCTGGTCAACGACACGCTGTGTGCCACGTTCAGTGGGCTGTCCAAGGTCTATCGCGCCTGCGGGTTTCGGGTCGGCTGGGTCGTGTTCAGCGGCAAGCTCGAGGGCGCGCAGCCGTACCTCGACGCGCTCGACCTGCTGGCATCGCTGCGCCTGTGCAGCAACGTGCCGGGTCAGTGGGCCGTGCAGACGGCGCTCGGCGGTTTTCAGAGCGTTCGCGATCTGGTTTCTCCCGGCGGAAGGTTGTTCGAATCCCGACGCGCCCTGATCGAGGGGGTAGCAGCCAGTCGCTACCTGCGACTCGTGCCACCGGATGGGGCAATGTACGCATTCGTCGGCGTCGATACCGCGGCCCTGCCGGGCTTCGACGACCAGAGCTTCGCGCTGGAACTGCTCGATAAGGCACATGTGCTGGTGGCCCCGGGCACGAGCTTCAACACCACCTACAACAATCACTTCCGCGTTACGAATCTGCCGGATGAGGCAACGCTCACCGAGGTCTTCAGGCGCATGGAGCAGGTCCTCGACGACATGGCCGCCCGCGGTGCGGACACGGACGCGACCACCGGCCGTTGAAGACGCTGCGCCATAGTCCATGAATGCCGCGCTGTGTGCCCTCGAGCAGGGTGTCACGGTGGTCACGGCAACCCGCCGTCTCGCACGCCAGCTGGCGCTCGGCTACAACCGCCGCCAGCTGGCAGCCGGACGACAGGCATGGCGGACGCCGGCTGTCATGACCTGGGATGCCTGGCTCGGGCAACTTGCGGACGCCTCGACTGCCGCCGGCGGTGCGTTAACCCGTCGCGCCGTGTTGACTGACAGACAGGCAAGGCAGGTCTGGAGCGCAATCGTCGGGACCTCGGACGCAGCGATCCTGCCAGGCGCCGCGTCACCACTGGCGGGCCTCGCAATGCGGTCCTGGCGGCTGTGCCAGGCCTGGCAAATTGCCCCGGATACGCTTCTCACCGCGGCCGATTCGGCCGATACACACGCGTTTGCGTGCTGGGCCAGGGCGTTCCACATCCGATGTGAGCGCGAGGGCTGGATCGAATCCGCCATGCTGCCCGCAGCGCTTACCGGCGATCTGCAGCGGACTTTGATAGCCGCGCCGCCGCGTCTGCACTTCGTCGGATTTCACGAGTGGACGCCACAGCAGCGGGATTTCCTGAAGGTGCTCACGTCGCTCGGTTGCGAAGTGCACGAGGAGGCCGCCCCGCGCATGATGGGGGCTCGCACGCTCGTCGTGCGGTGTGACGACGTCGACGACGAACTGGACAAGGCCGCTCGCTGGGCACGTCTTCACCGGGAACGCAATCCCGATGCCAGTATCGCGGTGGTCGTGCCGGACCTGGCGGCCCGTGTACCGGAAGTGCGGCGGACTTTTCTCGATATCATGGCGCCGGACTGGCGACTCAGTCCGGGCCAGGCGTTGCCGGTCAATTTTTCTCTTGGCGAGCCGCTCGCCGCGACCGGCATCGTCCATGTGGCACTGCTCGTGCTCGCAACGCTCCATGGCCGAACGCCGTTGCCGGAGACAGGGCAGCTGTTGCGTACGCCTTACCTGGCCGGCGGGCAAACGGAGGTCATGGCAAGGGCCCAGCTGGACCTCGTGTGTCGCAGGCGACAGGGCCGGTCGATCTCGGTAGGCGAGCTGGCGGCGTTGGCCGGCCGTCATGGCGCACCCAAATCGCCACGACGGTGGGCCGATACGTTCAGTGCGGCCTTGCGTGCGGCCGGTTGGCCCGGCGATCGTGAGCTCGGCACCGACGAGTACCAGGCGGCGCTCGCGTTGCGCGCCAGACTGGATGAGCTCGGCGCAAGTTCGCTCATTCACGGCGAGATGACGCTATCCGAAGCGCTGGGCCTGCTGCGCTCGACCGCCGCGGACGATGTCTTTCAACCGGCCGGTGACGATGCCGCAATCCAGGTGCTTGGGGCGCTGGAGGCGGTGGGTCAGCAATTCGACGCCCTCTGGATCTGCGGCATGACCAGCGAGGGATGGCCTCCGGCGACGAGACCTGACCCGCTGCTGCCGCTCGACCTGCAGCGGCAACTGCGGATGCCGGCCAGTTCGCCGCCGGCGGTCCGTGAACGGGCCGAGAGCCTGCTGCGGTGGCTGGAAGGGAGCGCCGCGGAGGTCGTGCTGAGCTGGCCTGCCTACGAACGCGAGGAGCCACTCACGCCGAGCCCGCTCATCGCCCATCTGCCGGCGGGCGAGGCCGCCGGCTGGCAGGGCAGCACTCGCCGGCAACAACTGCTGCAGGCGAGGACCGGTTCGACGCTCGCCGACGACCCACCGCCGGCAGTGCCAAGGCCGTGCCCGCCGTTCCGCGGCGGTGCTGGATTGCTCACCGCGCAGGCCCGCTGCCCGGCGCGGGCCTTCCTGCAGTTTCGCCTAGGGGCACAGGAGCTGCGGGAGCCCGGGCCCGGCCTCGATGCCGCGACCCGCGGGCAGATCATTCACGCCGTGCTGCAGGCCGTATTCAGCCGGATCACCGACCAGCGGCAACTCATCGAACTCGACGAGGTCGGGCAAAGTGTTCTGCTGGAGCAATTGACCGCCGAGGCGACCGGCAGGTTCGTCGCCGCGGAGCCGACACTGCAGGCCATTCTGCGCGAGGAACGCGCCCGGGTTGCCGGCCGCGTGGCCGAGCTGCTGTATGCAGAGCGGGAACGGGAGCCATTCCGCGTGGCAGGCACCGAAGTGGCGCTGGATCTCGCGCGCACCCCGCACTCGGTGCAGAGCCTGCAGCTGGCGTTGCGTGCCGATCGACTCGATGAGCGCGATGACGGCTTGCGGCTCGTCATCGACTACAAGACAGGCCGCACTCCGCCGGCCCCCGGCGACCTGCACGGCTTTCCGTTGCGTGCGCCGCAGTTGCCCCTGTATGCGCTGGCTGGCGATGCCGATGCGGTAGCGTTCGTGCAGGTCAGCAGCGACGGCAGCCGTTGGATCGGTGTCGGACGCGGTCAATGGCTCAACAAGGGGCTGCGCACGCCAGAGAAGCTGACCGGGACAACAGGGCAGAGCTGGGAGGTGCTACGGAACGCGTGGTTTGAAGCCGTCGATCGACTGGCACGGGGATTTCTCGACGGTGATTTCAGCGTCGATCGCTGGCGACTCGAAGAAGCGCAGGGACAGTGGGCCATGGCAACGAGGGTACATGAACTGCCCGAGGCCGGGAGCGAGCAGGAGTGACCGGCAGCCTGGAACCGCCCGACGCCCGTCAGCGCGATGAGGCACTGGACGCGACGCGTTCATTCATCGTGCAGGCGCCCGCAGGCTCCGGGAAAACTGAGCTGCTGATCCAGCGTTACCTGCGGCTGCTTGCCTGCGTGCAGGAACCCGAGGAAGTGCTGGCCGTGACCTTTACGCGCAAGGCGGCCGGGGAGATGCGCAGCCGCATCATCTCCGCGCTCAACGACGCGGCAAGCCCGGATCCTCCCTCCGAGCCGCACCTGCGGCGTTCCTGGGGGCTGGCCCGCGACATCCTGGCGGACGACGCACGACGCAGCTGGCAGTTGCCGCGGCATCCGGCCAG
>JAKLLP010000022.1:0-12808 GCA_023150055.1 Gammaproteobacteria bacterium
GGCCTTTTTCGAGGCGCAGTTCGGGGCCGGCAACGTGCACGTCATCCCGACCGGCGTGAATCTCGATCTGTACGCCTATGAACCGCCAGGCGCGCAGACGGAGCCACAGGTGGTGTTCTCGGGCTCCATGGACTGGCTCGCCAATATCGACGCCATCGAGTTTTTCATGGCGGAGGTCTGGCCGCGCGTGGCCGCGGCGCACCCGCGGGCGCGCTTCACCGTGATCGGGCGCAGCCCGCCGGCCCGGCTGGTGGAGGCCGCGCAGCGCCGGGGCCTCAACTGGACCTTCACCGGTTTCGTGGACGACGTGCGTCCTTATATCCGCGCGGCACAGGCCTGCGTGATCCCGCTGCGGGTCGCGGGTGGCACGCGGCTCAAGGTCTACGAGTCGATGGCGATGGGCTGCCCGGTGGTCTCCACCGCGATCGGCGTGGAGGGCTTACCGCTCACGCCGGGCCGCCACTACGAGCTTGCCGATGCGCCGCAGGCTTTCGCCGACGCGCTGATCGGCCTGCTCGCCGAGCCCGCACGGGGCCGGCTGCTCGCGGAACATGCCCGCCGTCATGTCGAGGAGCACTGCTCGCACCGGGTGGTGGCGCGCGTCTTCGAGAATATCTGCGCGCACGTGGCGCTCAGGGCGCCGCCGGCGGCGGGGAGCGGTCCGGATCGATCGTGATGCCGCGCCGGCGCAGCTCCTCGACCATCAGCGTCGCATTGGCGTTGCCGTCGCGGGCGAGGAGCGCGGTGCGCGTGGCGAGCGACTCGAGGCGGGTACGCAGTTTCTGTGATTGCTCCACCTGGGTCGCCTGCTGGTCGATGGCGGCCGCGATGTTGGCGCGCTCGCGCACCAGCTGGGTGGTCTGAAAGACCGACCACCCGGCAACGGCCAGCGCCAGCAGGAGCAGGGGAACGAACACGCTCGGCGCGCGTCCGCCGGGTGAGGCCGTCGCGGCGGATTCTTCGGTGCTCATCGCGGCTTCTCCGCCTGCGGCGCACCGGCTGGTGGCGCATCGAAGCTCAGGTTGAAGCCTTCTGCCGCCAGCAGGGCACGCAGCTCCTCGTCGCGGGTACGCGCGGCGCGGTCTGCCAGCGCCTGCACGATCTCCCGGTAGAGATTCTCCAGCGCGACGCTTTCCTGGATGAACTGCGCGCGAGAGGCGGCTTCCGCCTGCTGGCCGCGGTTGACGAGAAAAAGGGTCATGTTGACCGGCGCCAGCACGAAAGCGACGGCGCCGATCGCGGTCAGGATCCAGAACTGCGAGCGTTCGAGCATAGGTGCTCAGGCTAGCCGGTTGCCGTGCCGTTCGCCACAGGTCGGGAGCCCTGGCGCTGGCCCGGAGACCGGCCCTGCGGCCGGCGTCCGGGCCTCGGCTGTTACATGTTCCGGATCAGCAGGTCGCCAAATTCCGAGCACTTCACCTCGCGGGCGCCTTCCATGAGGCGGGCGAAGTCGTAGGTGACGGTCTTCTGGCCGATGGTCTTGTCCATGGCGGAGATGATGCAGTCGGCCGCCTCGGTCCAGCCCATGTAGCGCAGCATCATCTCGCCCGAGAGGATCACCGAGCCCGGGTTCACCTTGTCGAGGTTGGCATACTTCGGTGCCGTGCCGTGGGTCGCCTCGAACACCGCGTGCCCGGTGACGTAGTTGATGTTGGCGCCCGGCGCGATTCCGATACCGCCCACCTGCGCAGCGAGCGCGTCGGAGAGGTAGTCGCCGTTGAGGTTCATGGTCGCAATGACGTCGAACTCCTTCGGGCGCGTGAGCACCTGCTGGAGCGTGATGTCGGCAATGGCGTCCTTGATGAGCACCTTCCCGGCCTTGAGCGCCGCGTCCTGTTCCTCATTGGCGGCTTTCTCGCCCTTGGCGGCCTTGGTGCGCTCCCACTGTTCCCAGGTGTAGGTCTGGCCCGGGAACTCCTTCTCGGCGAGTTCGTAGCTCCAGTTGCGGAACGCGCCTTCGGTGAACTTCATGATGTTGCCCTTGTGGACAATCGTCACGCTCTTGCGCAGATTGGCGAGCGCGTACTCGATGGCGGCGCGGAACAGCCGCGCGGTGCCTTCCTGCGAAACCGGCTTGATGCCGATTCCCGAGGAGCCGGGGAAGCGGATCTTGCCGAACTCCTTCGGGAAATTGGTCCGAAAGAGTTCGATGAACTTCTTGTTCGGCTCGGTTCCGGCTTCAAACTCGATGCCGGCGTAGATGTCTTCCGTGTTCTCGCGGAAGATCACCATATCCACGTTCTGCGGGTTGCGCACCGGCGAGGGCACCCCCGCAAACCAGCGCACCGGGCGCAGGCATACGTAGAGATCGAGCAATTGGCGCAGCGCGACGTTGAGCGAGCGGATGCCGCCGCCGATCGGCGTGGTGAGCGGCCCCTTGATGGACACCAGGTATTCGCGGCAGGCCTCGACGGTGGCATCCGGCAACCAGCTGTTGAACTGGTCATAGGCCTTCTGGCCGGCGAACACCTCGACCCAGTGCAGCTTGCGCTTGCCGCCGTAGGACTTGGCCACCGCGGCGTCGAGGACCCGCACCGAGGCGCGCCAGATGTCCGGGCCCGTGCCGTCACCCTCGATGAAGGGAATGATGGGGTTGTCCGGGACCCGGAGCTTGCCGTTCGCGATGCTGATTTTTGCGCCGCCCGCGGGGGCGGAGATCCTGGGTTCGGCCATCTGGACTCCTTCAACTTGCGGAAATTACGGAAAAAAACGGCGCAGGCGCCGTGCGAGGGGCGCCAATTATCGGGAAAGTGCCGCGCCCCGACAACCGTCGGAAGTACCTAAAGTGCCGACCCTTCGGTTCCGGGGACTGAAACCGCCGTTCGCCGCCTGTTGCCAGGAACCCGGGAGCCGGAATCGACAGTCCGGTGGTCGATGGTTTCGGCCGCGGCAGGACGCCGCAGATTCTCAGGAAGGCGAGGAATCAGGCCGACGGCCCAGGTGCTTTGCCGCAGCCGTGGCGAGCTGCGTGTCAAAAGTGGCCAGCGCACAGGGCGCCGGTCGCAGCTTCGCCGATCTCAGGAGGTGCTGATTGCGCGCATTGCCCGGCACCCAATGCTTCGACGGCGGGCTAGTGTTGTGTTTCGTAAGTACCTTTACACAAATGGCCGCCCTTGCGGCGGGAGGTCCCCGCCGTCGCTCCCCGATACTCGCTTTGGGCGGAGACCCCCGCCTCCGGGCGGCCCAGCCGCTCATATGCCAACCTATTAGCGGAACACGACACTAGCCGAAGGCTAACCATCACCCATGCTGCTTCCGGCGGGCGTCGTGCTGCCGCGGCGCGGTCCTCGGCCCACTCAAAAGCCGGCGATGCGCTCCCATACCCAGAACATCGCGATCGTCCCGATGCCGTAGGCCGCAGCCTGCGGCCACCATGCCGGCAGAGGCCGTCGCGTCCGTCTCCACAGCTGCGCGAGCAGGAGGATCGCGGCCACGAACAACAGCTGACCGACTTCCACGCCGAGGTTGAACATGACCAGGGCCAGCGGGACCTGACCTGGCGGCAACCCGATCTCGGCCAGCGCCCCGGCGAAACCCATGCCGTGCAACAGACCGAAGGTGAAGGCGACCAGCCAGGGCTGTCGCCATCCCAGGCCGGGGCGGCCCTGCCGGGCGTGCACGATTTCGCCGGCCACGAACGCGATGCTGAGCGCGATCACCGCTTCCACCGGCGGCGGGGGCAATGTCAGCCAGCCCAGCGTCGCCGCGGCGAGCGTCAGGCTGTGCGCCAGCGTGAACGCCGTGATGGTCCACAGCAGGCGCTTCCTGGTATCGACCAGCAGCAGGAGCGCGAGCACGAACAGCAGGTGGTCGACACCGACGAGAATGTGCTCGATGCCGAGGCCGAGATAGGTCGTGGCAACCTGACTGCCGCCGGGCCCGACATCGAACAGGAATGACGGCTGGTCCGGCGACAAACGCAGCGTCCGGGAGGATCCGTCCAGGTGCTCGATGCGAACCAGCACGTCGGTGAACGTGGCCGAAAGACCATCTATCCCGATCGCGCTACCCCCGAGTCCGCCCGGGCGGCGAATGCGCAGGCGCTCCACGTGCGCACGGCCGGCAAATTCGCTGCGCGCCGGAGCGAGGTGCTCGACGTCGTCGGGCAGCCGCAGGTGGAGCCCGAAGCGGAGGTCCTCACCGGCCGCCGGTACCTTGAACAGCACGTCGTAGGTCTCCGGTGCCCGCTCGGTGATCTGCAGATACGCGGGCCGGACTTCGTGAGCCGCGAGCGGCGCCGCCAGCAGCATCAAGCCTGCCAGGGGCCAGAACAGGCGGGATACCAGCGATGTCACGGGCCTGGCGCCGCTTCCGCCGGCGGAAGCGCCTCGATGCGGATGCGAAACCGCTCGCGCAGCGACTGGTAGTGCTCGTCGAGCATGCGCTGGCGACGAGCTTCGCTCCAGTCGCGGGCCACCATGTCGCGCACCTCGGCGAGTCCCGGCGTCTGCCCCGGCGTGCGCGTCTCGACCAGGACGAGATGCGCTCCGTACCCCGAGCGCAGCGGCCCGGACCACTGGCCAAGCGGTTGATCACGCAAGGCGATTTCAAACGCCGCGCCGAATAGCCGTGCGACATCCGTGGCCGTCACCTGCTCGTAGCGGCCCTCCAGCATCAGGCTGTCGCCAATGACTGCCGTCTCGCTGGCGTTCGTTCGATTCCGCAGCGTCTCGAGCAACCGGGCTGCGTCGGCCTCGAGGCGATCGCCGCGCTTCGACGGATCAAGGAATACCTGCGCAAACGTCAGTTCCGCCTCACGCTGATAGGCGGTCGCATTCTCGGCGAAAAACGCTGCCAGCTCTTCGGCGGTGGGCTCGGCCGCCGCCATGTCTTCGCTCAGGAACTCCAGTTTCTGGCGCAGGCGCCGGCGCACCACCGTGTCGTCGCGGTCGAGGCCGAGCGCGAGGGCCTCGCGATAGAGCACTTCCTCGCGGATATAGTCCTCCACCAGTCCGTCGAGTTCCGCCGGCGTGGGCGGCCGCTGCCAGGTGCGGGCAAAAGTCCCGGCGAGGCTGCGCACCCGCCCGGCAGTGACGACGATCTCCTCGGCGGCTGCGCCGCCCGACCACGCCGGGTCGAGCTGCTCGTAGGCGATGAACAAAACCGCGCCGAGCAGCGCGAAATGGACCAGCGGCTCACGCGCCAGCCGCCGGGCAAGATTTCCGGCCGGCATACCCGCCATTCACCGCCGCCCGGAAAGCCTCAAGGCGTGTACCAGATCGGCGAGGTGTAGGCGCGCTCGGTGACGGTCATTGCCGTTCCCGGCAGTGGCTGTATGCCAAAGCGCACCGCGTCGTAGGCGGTCCAGCACGGTGTGGGGATCTCGACGACGCGGGCGTAATAGAACGCACGCTGCTGCGGATCGAACTGCGGGTCCTGCCACACGCTGATCAGCTCCGGTGCCCCGATGGTGTTGGTCCAGGTGGCGGTGGCAAGGTCCACCGTGCTGCCTACGGCGGGCAGCTTGCCGTCGGCACCCGGTTGCCGCTCCCCGCTCCAGGCGACGTCGTACACCTGCTCGTGCAACTCTCCCCTGGCGTCCAGCCAGCCCTTGACCACCTGGATGCGGTCGAGATTGGCGCCGATCGGGTCCTTGAGAGCGGCGACGAGGAAGGTCGGCGCCTTGCCGGCCGGTGCGGACCGCAGATCGCCGCCCATGGGCACGCCCCTGGCGTAGCCGGCAACCGCCGGGCTGCGCGTGCGCGCATCCGCGGCGGTGAAGTCCCAGCCGCCGAAGAAGCGTACGATCATGCGCGTCCCCGTCGTGCCATAGGTTTCCTTGCGCGCCATGGCATCCCAGATCGCCTCGCGCGTGTTCTCCGTGGCCCACACCGCCGCGTAGCCCGAGGACCCGACTTCCCAGTCCATGACCGTGATGCCGGTCCTGGGATCCTTGACGAAGGTGGCGGTGAGACGCTCCGGGCTCGGTTCCTGCGGGGTGGTCTTACCGAAAAAGTTGTCCTCCTCCACGGCCGCAAGCCCGGTGTGCGCATCCGTGCTGCCCACCATGCCGAACTTGTAGGGGTTGGTGCCGAGCCTGGACTCGAGTTTCAGTCCGTTCTTCAGGGCCGAGCGCGCGTATTCGAACTCGAGCATGTCGGGGGTCTTCTTCACGCTCGCGTCGAGATTGCCGAAGTCCCAGATCTCGAAGTCCGCCAGTTCATCGTTGGACGAGAGCGCCGGGTGTGCTTCGCCGGTGCCCTTGGTCTGCGTGACCTCGTAGAGCGGTTCCCAGCGCGCACGCTGCTCCACGTAACGCTTGTCCACCGGCTTGCCGGTGAACGATTCGACGAGCGGGAACATGCGCCCATTCGAGACATTGCCGTTGTGGGCGATCGCCAGCACGCTGCCGCCGGTCTTCGCTTCGTAGTCCTGCATCCACTGCCACAGGTCGCGCGGATTGTCGCTGCCGAGCGGCGGCAGCGTCGTGAACGGCACCACCTGGCCCGCCTTGCCGGCGTTGTCGCGGAAGATCACGTTGCGGTGCAGGTTGTTGCCGCCGGTGTTCGAGGTCCACTCATAGCCGATGAAGGCCGTGAAGCGTCCGGGCTGGTTGTACTCCTCGGCTGCGGCGATCGTCTGCTGCCACGCGGAGTGGAAGGAGCGGGTGTCGGGCCCGTAGATCATGGCTTGCGGCAGCTCTCCCTTGCCGAAGGCAAAAATGATCTCCAGCGCCGCCTGTCCGCCCTTGCCCGACTGGATCATCTCGTACCAGGTGCGGGCCTGCGGGTCTGCGATCACCTCGGGCTTGCCCGCCAGCAGATCCGGGAACATGCCCATGTTGTCGGAATGATCGGCCACCACGAGGAAGTCGAGCGGCCGCGACAGCCGTACCGGCTGGCCGCTGGAGGCCCTTACTTCCTCGCCGCGGGCAAAGCGGTAGGCATCGCGCGGCGTCAGGCGTGCACCGAAGGCCCCGGCGTCGAATGAAGCGCCCGTGTGCAGGTGTGTATCACCGAACAGCGGGCGGACAGGAAAGCTGCGCCCGGCGTACGGCGAGTAGGGCCGCGCCGGATACGCCTTGGTGATCTTCTCGGCGCTGGCAGTGCCCATGTCGCTGGTGGTTGCGGATTCGGCGCGTGTCAGCGCCGATGCCGTCAGCATGGCCGATACTGCTACAAACGCAGCAAGGAGTTTGAATCGCATGGTGTTCCCTCCATTCAGAAGTCATTGCCGGGCTGATGGTATCGGCCGTGACGGCTGCGCCTCAGAACTGCCAGGCGAAACCGGCGGCGGGACCGCCTTCGGTGACATCCCAGCGGAAGCGGTCGGCACCACTGCCGTCGTCGTAGTCCACATCGAGGTAGCGGAAACCAAGCATCAGGCTGCCGTGCTCCGACACCTGCCTCATGGCGAACGCCGTGACATGCCAGGTGAAGTCGCTGCCGACGCCAAAGCCACCGATGTCACCGCGGCCGATGAGCTGCCAGCGCTCGTTGATTGGCTGGAGGTAGCGCAAACCTACGACCGGGTCGACCCAGTCCTCGGTCTTGCTGGCGGAGAGCGTCTGCCCGAGGGGGCCACCGCCGACGACCTCGAGCTCGTTGTCGAGTTCCCAGTAGCGCAACCCGCCATATGCATCGAGGCGCTCGGTCACGGCATAGGAGCCGTCCAGCTCGAGGATCAGCTGGTCCGCCTCGACCTTGGCACGGGTTGCGCCAGCGGGGCCGATGCCGTTTTTCTTCTGCTCCAGCGCCATGAAGATGACATCGGCCATGATCGCCCAGCGTCCGCGCTCACCGCGGTAACCCGCCATGGCGCCGAATTCCAGGTTGTCGAGGATGTCGTCGAAACCGACGTCGACATTGGCCGTGACGTCGCCGATCCCCGCCTTGCCGTCGATCGACGCGCCGATGCCGTAGACGACGACCGAGTGCTGCCACTGCGCCTCGGCGGCAACGGCGCTGCCTGCCAACAGCAGCGCCAGCAGCGCGCCCGTAAAGAGTCGGCCGTAGGTCATGCTCCCCCCTGCAGTCAAAAGTCCGCGCGACCCGCATCCGCAGCGATGCGTCGGCGGGATTTTACCCTGTTGCAGGGTGCCGGGGTCGCAGATTCGCGGATCTCAGGCGTTGCTACCTCGCGAACTTTGCAGGGCTTGCCTGGTTGCGAATGACCTGCCGGGCTTCGGCTTTCGCGCTTGCGTGGGGCGAGTGCGAAACGCCAGGAAACTACGACCCTGTACGCCGGCCCGTGTCACTCCTCCGCGAGGATCGTACGTGCCGCGAGGCAGCCGTCCACCGTCTCGTTGCCGAAAACGGCGACATCGTCGCCCGGAGCGAGGTCGGCAAGGTCGCCGCGGCTGCTCGAGAGCCCGTCGTCGTCATCGACGAGGAAGATGTCCGCATCGGCGGCCGAGACGCAGCGGTCGAGCGTGCCGTCGCTGACCAGCAGCTGCCGGCCAGCGGTATCCACGGAGACGATCTCGCCGAGCAGCACATCCTCGGCCGGCGACGGGTCATCGTCCACGAACACCAGCGGCGAGCGGATCAGGTCATCCGCGCCGATCACCAGCACGCCGTCCACCAGCGCGTTGCGCCCCGGAACGATCGCGCCGCGCTCGAGCGGTTCGCCGGCGCGGTTGAAGAGGCGCGATTGCGGATAGAGCTGGACCGGCAGCGTCGTGTCGGGGCCGAAGCCCTGGCCTGGTGCGAGGCCGAGGTCGAAGGTATCGAGCACGCCATCGACCGTCGTTGCCGCCGTGCCACGCAAGCGCCGGAAGGTGCCGAGGGGCCCTTCCTCGACCACTGCCGCGGTCATCTCGAAATAGTGATCCAGGCTCTCTTCGCTGTCGTCGTCGTCGTCCTTGTCCTTGCGATTGACGCGGCCGACGACGGTCGCTTTCTCGCCGACCTCGAGGCCGGCCAGATCCTGCGGCAGACCCTCGGCGTCGAAGATGCCAGTGGCATCATCGACCAGTACGCTGACGCAGTGCTCATCGCCGAAGCCGGGCCTCAGTCCCGCATCGTCGTCATCGTCCCAGCGGGACGCGAACTCGCTCTGGCAGAGCCCGAAGGCGCCGGCGATGAGGTCGACCACGCGGATCTCGCCGTGAATTCGCGACAGGCGGCCGTCCGGACGATCGCTGCGGATATCGACGAAGACCACCGGGCGCACGATCAGCTTGCCGTTCCCCGTCGTGGTGATCTTCAGCGATTTCTCCATGTCGAAGTCGAGTTCCACGAAAATGACATCGCCCGGGGCCAGCGCGAACCGCCCACGGGGGTTGAGATCGATCTTGCCGTTGCCGACCAGTTGCGGCTCGACACTCTCGACGACGGCGCCCGTGACAGGATCGAGACGGTTCAGCGCGAGTGCGGACAGCCGCAGCCGGATCTTGCTGTAAGTCCCCGGGGGCACTTCGTCCGACACGGCAAACAACTCGGAGAAATCGCCCAGCTCGAGCAGGTCGATCGTCTGGGAGCCGTTGAAAAGCGCGACCGGCGCACCGTTGCCGAGCAATTCGACGGAGGTGATCGTGGCGATGGCTTGGTCGAAGCCCGCGACCGGCGCATCCGTCAGCAGCACGCCGACGGTCGCCGGCTGAGCCGTGACGGGAGAGTCGCCACCACCGCCGCCGCAGGCGGCGACGGTCAGTACCATGGATAGGAAAAAACCAGCCTTCCAGGAAGCGTGCATATTCGCTCGACCTCGATCCCTGAGACGTCGTTCACGCGGCAGCCTAGCCAGTCGTGACCGCGGCGACAACCATGCCGAAGCGCCTTATGTCAGAATCGCCGCGCCCACGGCCAGCTTCGATCAAGATCCGAGAGATGCATCGCATGTTTCTCCCCGTTTCTGGAATGCCGGTACAGCAGCCACAACCTGAACTGCGGCGACGGGTTACCGAGATCCTAAGGCCGGCAGCAAGTGGGCGGCGAACCTGGTGGTGCCTCGGGTCGGCGGTTTCCGCTGCGAATATAGCAAGGCTGGCCTCATGAACGGGATGCAGAAGAATATTGACAAGCTCAGGGGTGCCGGATGATGTCACGCGACAGGCAACTGCAGGTGGCCTATACGGCGAGTATGGTGTTTCTCGCAGCAGCGGTGATCCTCGGGCTTTTGTCGGTATTCCTCTGGTACCAGTACGACACCGCAGTCACGCAACTCGGGAAAGCCGCCAGAAATGAATCGGTGTCCAGCGACCAGAGCTTCCTCTTCAGCTTCGGCAGCGGAAGAAACATTGTTCAGGAAGCATATCCCCATCTGGATTTCTCCCGCTTCTACCCGGGTCTTGACGGTGGCGACATCGACCTCCTGCAAAGGGAATCGTTCGGGATTCGCTACGTTTACTCCCCGTTCGTGCAGTTTGAGCCACTCCCCCAGCAGGGTAAGTTCGTCAACATTTCCACGGATGGCTTCCGTAACGGACATGGATCGACACCATGGCCACCGATTGCCGAAAACCTGTCGATTTTCGTGTTCGGTGGATCAACGACGTTGGGTTACGGGGTTCCTGATGACAGCACCGTGGTCAGTCAGATCGCCAGGCGCTTGGCCGCCGATTTCTCTGGCTCGCAGATCGACGTCTATAACTTCGGGCGCGGTTACTACTTTTCGGCCCAGGAAAGAGAGCAGTTCTGGTCCCTGCTGAAGCAGGGAATCGTCCCTGACATCGCCGTTTTCATCGACGGCCTGAACGACTTTTACTACGTGGACGGACGACCAGAATTGACCGAGCAGTTGTTTTCTTTCATTGCACCGGACCTGCGTTATGAGAGGGTGTCGCAGCCCGTCAGCGACGCCGACCGAGGGGCCGCCGTGGACCGCATCCTGGAGCGATACGAACACCACGTTTGGCTCGTGGAGGCTATGGCGGACAGGTTTGAGGTGGACCTCCTGTTTGTAGGCCAACCTGTACCGTTCTTTGATTACCCGGGCTCGCTGACGGTCAACTACCCTTTTTCAGTCAGGGGCGTAGACGGTCATTATCTTGCGGCATGGGGCTACCATCGATTCGAAAGAGCCGCCCGCGAGGGGCGATTCGGCAAGAACTTTGTTTGGGCAGGGGACGCGTTTTCCGGGCAGTCCGGTCCCATGTATGTGGATCTTGTGCATTACAGTCAGGAGGGTAACGCTCGGCTGGCTGAGGCAATCGTTGAGCGAGGGCTGCGCGACCGTGTGCTCAGCCGCCTGACAGGTGCAGCCACTCAGGGTGCGCCGCGTTCGAGCACCGAGTAGAGCCCGGGAATACTCGGCGGGTTTGGGCGTTCGGGTTTTCCTGCAGGTCGAGGTGCCGGTACCCGGGTTTCGAAAACATCGGCTCCTCGAATCCTGACGTCAGGTGGCGAACAGCCACCCCCGGTTTCCGAAGCCGAAAGCCCGGCACCCCATGTCAGGGCCCGGACCAGGCGATCTCGAGGTAGAGTTCGCGGTCGCGGCCGGGGAAGTAGCGGTAGTTGCCGAAGGCGAAATCGGCGCGCTCGGCGTAGAACTCGTCGGCGAGATTGTTCACCCGTGCGCTGAAGGTCACTGTGCGGCTGGCGCGCCAGGCGCCGCGGAGGTTGAGGAGGTTGTGACCGCCGTAGCGGGCCGTGTTGGCGGCGTCGAGGTAGTGCGAGCCTACATGCACCCACTCGATCTCGACCAGGCCCACGCCGCGGTCGATGCCGAGGTGGGCGCTCGCGAGCGTCTGCGGGGCGGTGTCGATCTCGTCGCCTGTGGTGATGCGCTCGCCGCCGGGCGTGGTGCTGCTGAAAGCGTAGGTCTGCCGTGACCAGCTCCCGGCGAAACCGGCATACAGACCGGCGGGACCGCGGCCCTCGGCCTGCAGTTCCACACCGCGGTGCCGGCTCTTGCCGTCGCTCACGTTGAAGCGATCCGCGTCCTGGAAGATGTAATTGCGCTTCTTCATCAGGAAGGCGCTCAGTTCCACGCTGAGCGCGCCCGGCGCCCAGTGCAGGCCGAGCTCGCCGCTGTCCAGGGTTTCCGAATCGAGGTCGGCCACTGCCTGCTGCGCCTGCAGCCGGTAGAGCTCGGTCGCCTGCGGCGGGCGAAAACCGCGGACCGCGCGCCCATAAACGCTGAGTTCCGGCGAGACGAGGTAGAGCAGGCCGACGTCGGGCGCAAGATTGAGGAAATCGTCGCTGCGGTCCTCCGGTCGGCTGAACCGGCAGGGCGCGGGCGTGCACGGCGTGCCATCGTCGCGCGTGCTGCCGTCGATCATGCGGTTGTCGTAGTCGTAGAGCATGTACTCGGCGCGCAGCCCCAGTTGCAGCCGCCAGCGCTCGGCGAACGGCAGTTCGAGCCGGGCAAAGGGCGCGGCGAGATAGCTCTCGGCGGCGTAATCGTAGTGCTGGCCGGGCGGGATCGCGCCGATGCCCGACTCGCCGGACTGGAACTCCTCGAGTTCCCCATGCGCGACTTCCAGGTCGAAGCCGAGCGCGGCGGCGCCGCTGCCCGGCAACGCTCGTTGTCGCAGTGCCATCACACCGCCGCTGACCTGGCTGTTTTCCTCGCGCGGCTTGCCGGGCAGGAAGTGCTGCTGGAAGTCCATGGAGGAGCGGCGCAGGAAGAAGCGCAGGTCGGTGCCCGCCCAGTCGTGCTCGTCGGCGGCGACCCAGCGCGCGTAAAGGCGCTGGCTGTCGGCGTCGCGGTAGGCCTCGGGATTGAGGTTCTCCCGGCGCAGCACCGGGTCGCGATAGGCATTCTGCCCCTGTATGAACCCGGCGGTTTCCTGGTCGAGCACCGTTGCCGCCAGGCCGATCTCGAGTCTGCCGGAGTCGAGCTCACGGCCGAGTTTGACGAACCCCTTCGCCTGCTCGTAACCAGCCTCGGCGCGAAAGTCGCCGTCGTGGTCGAGCATGAGGCC
>JAKLLP010000022.1:12818-13058 GCA_023150055.1 Gammaproteobacteria bacterium
GGTGTCGGCATCCCAGCGCGCCTTGCCGCGCCAGTACTGATAGGGCCCGACTTCCCCGGCGGCGCGGTAGCCCTCGGGACCGCCCGGCTCGGGCAGCAGAAAGTTCAGTGTCCCGTGCATGCCACCCGCGCCATACAGCGCGCCCGAGGGCCCGCGCAGCGCCTCCATGGCGACCGCCTGCTCGGTGAGTACCTCGAAGAGTTCGTTCACGTTGCAGAAACCGGCCGACCGGATCGGGAT
>JAKLLP010000230.1 GCA_023150055.1 Gammaproteobacteria bacterium
CACCGCCGGGGCAGCACCCTGTGGGAGGCACTTCAGTGCCGACCCGGCGCTTGTCGCAGTGGTAGCTGTTCCTGCGCCGTGTTGTCCGGGACCGCGGGCGGATTTTTCGCCGGGCGATGTTAGGCGCTACACTACGTGTATGGTGAAGTTTCGTCTCAACGGTCAGGACATCAGCGCGGATGTCCCTGACGAGATGCCCCTGCTCTGGGTCCTGCGCGACACGCTCGGTTTCACCGGCACCAAGTACGGTTGTGGCATCGCGGTGTGCGGTGCCTGTACCGTGCACATCGACGGGCGCGCGGCGCGCTCCTGCTCAGTGCCGGTTGCCGGTGTAGCCGGGCGGGAAGTGACCACCATCGAGGGCATCGGCACGCTGGAGGATCTCCACCCGGTGCAGCAGGCCTGGATCGACGAGCAGGTGCCCCAGTGCGGTTACTGCCAGCCGGGCATGATCATGGCGGTGGCCGCCTTCCTCGAACAGAATCCCGAGCCGGACGACGAGGCGATCAATCGCGCCATCACCAATATCTGTCGCTGCGGAACCTATCCCAGGATTCGTCGCGCCATTCATCGTGCCGCAACCCTGCGGCGCGGTTCTCTCTGACCCCAACGCAACCTGAGATACCAGGGAAAGGATCTAGATCATGAGTCTCGCAAGGTTTTCATTTGTCCTGGCCGCGATTTCCGCAATCAGCCTGTCCGGCTGCGGCGGTGGCGGTCAACCGCCTGCGAGCCAGAGCGCAGCGCCCGCGACGAGCCCGCCTCCGGCCGAGGCCCCGGCCGAACCGGCACCCGCTCCCGAAGCAGCTGCCGCCGCGGACGCTGCGCCTGCCGGCGACCTTGCGGCGATGATTGCCGCGGCGGACCTGAAAAAGGGCAAGACGCTGTTCCTTCAGTGCCGTGCCTGCCACAGCCTGAAGCCGGAATCCGAGCCGGGCAAAATCGGCCCCACGCTCTATGGTGTCGTAGGCCGTCCGGCGGCTTCAGTCGCAGGCTTCGAGTACTCCGATGCGGTCAAGAATTCCGGCAAGACCTGGACGGTCGAGGAAATCGACCACTGGCTGGAGAAGCCGAGCGAATATCTGCCGGGCAACAAGATGGTTTTCCTCGGGCTGAAGAAGCCCGAGGAACGCGCTGCCGTCATCGCCTATATCCAGCAGGAATCCGCGCAGGCCGCGCAGTAATCCACGAGCGCAGAGCGCCTGGCGTCCGGCTTCCCGGGCGTCAGGCGCCGTCGGCGCGTCGGCCGATCGCGAAGCCGGCGACGAAGCCGCTGGCACGCCAGGCGGCCGCGCTCAGCAGGTAGTAGCTGCTCATCGCGAGTGCGAACCACCACTCGATGACGTTCATGGCCCTGTCCTTGTCGGGCACGAAGTTGCCGATCGGGATGCTGAGCAGGCCCGCCACGAGCAGGAAGGCGACGATGAGGAATTTGCCGCGTACGATCCACGGCGGCAGCCGCACCGTATCTGCAAACGCCGGGCGCAGCAGTTCCCGCAACAGGAGCATCTGCGCGAGCGCGCTGAAGGAAAAGTACACCGTGACGCCGTAGCGGCGCATGAGGCTGTAGAAGTCACCTTTCGATCCGAGGTAAACCGTGTACAGGACGAGGAACACGGCGGCGATGACGCCGAGCCAGGTCATGGCGCGGAGGGCGGTGGTGTCCGATCTGCCGAGCGCGAGCAGCCAGCGCCGGGCGAGCGCCCAGTAGGCAGCGAGCAATACGGCGGCGGGGATCATGCCCGCCTTGAACAGGAAATAGGCGACTCCGTGCCGGCCGGTTGCGCTGATGGACGTGCAGCCGCTCCAGTAGGGAATGCAGCCGGGGATGATCGCCGCCTGCACCGAGATCACGTAGCACAGGTGCACCACGACGAGCGGCAGCAGGCCCGCGGCGAACGCGAGCCAGGGGAGCGCAGTCCGGTGGTCGTGCTCTGCGGTCAAATCAGGAAACCAGGCGGATCGTTACGGCGCATCGTGCCGTGAAATGCTGCCACAGGGCGCTGCTCGGCGCAGGGCGGTCGACGGGTATCGGCGCCGCGGTTCTCGTGTCGTGAACCATGGCTGCTTGATTGGTCGGCACTGAAGTGCCTCCCACAAGGTGCTACCCCTGTGGGCAGGGGCTTCAGCCCCGACTGTATTAGCCGCTGAACGAAGCCCTGTAGGAGGGACTTCAGTCCCGACTAGGGGTCTCCCACCGGGTGCTGCCCGGGCGGTACCGGTGCGGGACATCAAGACCCGGTATCAAGAAAAAGTAATATGAAAATATATACTTATAGCCTATTTGTCGACTGATTTATGAGGTTCTCACCGGGGTTTCCTCAGGCGAGTCGCTGCGGGAGGGCGACGGCCGGGCACCCCGTGCTGAATGCGGGTCCGCGAAGCGATAGCCGACACCGCGCACTGTCTGCACCAGTCGATGGTGCCCGGTGGGCTCGAGGGCGGCGCGCAGTCGCCTGATGTGCACGTCGACCGTGCGTTGGTCCACGTAGGCATTGGCGCGCCAGACCTGCCGGAGGATCTGCTGGCGGCTCAGGGCCCGGCCCGGCTGGCTCATGAACATGTTGAGCAGCCGAAACTCGATCGGTCCGAGCGGCAGCGGCTGCTGATCGACAGTGACGCGGAGGCTGCGCACGTCGAGCGCGAGCCCGCCGATTTCCCGCAGCTCCGGCACGCCCCCGGACCCGTTGCCGGTCCGGCGCAACAGGGATTGCACGCGGGCCAGCAGCTCATCGCGGGAGAAGGGCTTGGTGATGTAATCGTCGGCACCCGCCTGCAGCCCCTCCACCCGGTCGGCCTCGGTGGCGCGGGCACTGACGAGGATGACGGGCAGCCGGGAGGTCGATGCCTCGGTTCGCCAGATCTTCAATACCTTGAGCCCGTCCATGTCGGGCAACATGCGGTCGAGCAGCACCAGGTCCGGCCGCTGTCCGCTGACGCTGTCGATGGCGGTCAGCGCGCTGTCGGCCTCGAGCACCTCGTAGCCGGCGGGCCTCAGCAGAAATGCCAGCAGCCCGCGGATGGCGTGCTCGTCCTCCACGATGAGTATCCGTTGCATGATCGTCCTGATCTCCCCGCCGGAGTCGTGCCCTAGGGCCTGTTCACGCGATCGGAATCACTGCGATCCCCATAGCGTGACCATGCCCTGGTCCGGCCCACCTCTTTGAATCGAGGCAGCACCTAAACAGGAAAATGTGACGGCACGATGGTGCTTTTGTAACGAAAACTGTTCCGCCAGCACCAGTACGCCTCAGCAGTCGGGCCCAAGTCCATGAATCCGCGTCGTTGTTGCCCTCGATCCACGCCGTAATCCCTCGTCTCCGCCGATTCGCGGACCGGCCGCCGGCTGACCGGCGCCACGCGGCTCCCCATGCAACCAGGAGTCCGTCGTCGGCACGCTGTAACCGTTCCGTCGCATTTCGTCGCGTACAGTGCGCCGCTGTCCGGCCGGCCCGCCGGGACCCACGAGATTCGCCTTGACGGTAGACATGCATAGCCGGATGCCGCCGCCGCACTGGGGGAGGACGATTGCGCTCTGCTGTGCGCTGTGGCTCGCCACGGCGACGGCGGTGTGTGCGCAGGCGGAAACCGAGCCGCGATTCGATGTTTGGGAATTCGAGGTGAGCGGCAACACGGTCCTCGAGCGGCGTGTCATCGAGAAAACCGTCTATCCCTTCCTCGGCCCGGCGCGGACCGTCGCCGAGGTGGAGGAGGCGCGCCAGGCGCTCGAGCGGCTTTATCGCGACAGCGGCTACGGCACCGTCGTCGTCACCATCCCGGAGCAGGACGTGGAGCAGGGCCTGGTGCGGCTGGCGGTGATCGAGGGGCAGGTGGACCGGCTGATCGTCTCAGGCGCCAACTATTTCTCCCCCGAGCTGATTAAGGACGCGGTGCCTTCGCTTGCGCCCGGCAACGTGCCGGAGCTGCCGCGCGTGCAGAAGGAGCTGCAGGCGCTCAACGCCGCGACCAGCGACCGGCGCATCACGCCGGTGCTGCGCCCGGGGCGCAGCCCGGGGACGCTCGAGGCGGAGCTGAAGGTGGACGACGATCTGCCGATTCACGGCTCTTTCGAAGTCAACAATGCCTACACGCGCGATACGACGCGCACGCGCGTCGCGGCCAGCCTGAGCTACGACAATCTCTGGCAGCGCCAGCATTCGGCCTTGATCGGCTACCAGACCGCGCCGGAGGATACCGACGACGTCAGCGTGCTGTTCGGTACCTACACGGCACGGTGGTTCGAATCGCCCTGGCTGGTCTCGGGCTACCTCGTCGACAGCGATTCCGACGTGGCCAGCGTCGGCACGCTCGGTGTCATCGGCAAGGGCACGATCGCCGGGCTGCGTTTCATCCGTCCGCTGCCGCCGCTTGCCGGCGGGTTCCAGCGCATCACCATCGGGCTGGATCACAAGGACTTCGACGAGAGCATCGCGCTGACCGGCAATCAACCGAGTA
>JAKLLP010000231.1 GCA_023150055.1 Gammaproteobacteria bacterium
GGGCCGCAGCCAATGCCTGGCGCAGCCATTGGCCCTGCGTATAGGACGTGGTCTCCAGCCCGAGGCGGCCCCGCGCATCGGCCTCGCAGGCGGCAAGAAAATCCTCGAACCGCTCCGGCCGCCGGAAGGCATCCACGCCCTCGAGCAGCCTCACGATCGTCGCTGGCCGCAGTTCGAGCGCCCGGTGACTGAGCCCGTGGTAGCGGGCCACCGCGCAGCCGAGTTCGCGATAACGGTTGGGGACGGCCAGGCGATCGCAGAGCGCGCCCGCCAGCGCGACGCTGCGCTCCTCGTGCCCGGTATGTCGTGGCCAGAATCGTCGTGGCGTCGTGCCCTTGCCGAGGTCGTGGACCAGCACCGCGAAGCGCACCTCCGGCTTCGGTGACAGGCGCGCACCTTGCCTCAGCGCCATGAGCAGGTGCACGCCGGTATCGATTTCGGGATGCCATTTCTCAGGCTGAGGCACGCCCCACAAAACGTCGATTTCCGGGTAGATCACGGCGAGCGCCCCGCACTCCCGCAACGTGCTCACGAAGACATCCGGCCGGTCGGTGGCGAGCGCCCGCTCGGTTTCCTGCCAGACTCGCTCGGGGACGAGATCGGCCGCTTCCCCGGCCGCCACCATCTCGCGCATGAGCTGCAGCGTTTCAGCCGCCACCACGAAGCCGAGTGGCGCAAACCGCGCCGCGAACCGCGCGACCCGCAGGATCCGCACCGGATCCTCGCGGAAGGCATCTGAGACGTGCCGCAGGCGGCGCGCCTCGAGATCGGCGCGACCCCCGTAGGGATCGATCAGCCGCCCGTCGGCGTCCTCGGCCATGGCGTTGACGGTAAGGTCGCGGCGCCTGAGATCGTCCTCGAGCGTGACGCCTCGGCCGGCATCGACGGCGAAGCCGCGATACCCGCGGCCGGTCCTGCGTTCGGTGCGGGCGAGCGCGTGTTCCTCGCCGCTGCGAGGGTCGAGGTAGACGGGGAAGCTCGCCCCCACCCGGCGATAGCCGAGCGATTCCATTTCCTCCGGCGTGGAGCCAACCACCACCCAGTCGCGCTCGGCGACCGGCAGTCCGAGCAGCCGATCCCTGACCGCGCCGCCAACCAGGTATTTCTGCATCGGCCCATTGTAGCGACTATCGTTGTGTGCCTATGGTCAGGCCACCGCACGCCAGGACAATTGCCGTCGTCGCCTTGCTGCCGATGTTCACCACCGGCTGCAACCCGGCCTATCTCACGCAGGCGGTGCGCGGGCAGGTGGAAATCCTGCGCGCCAGGCGACCGGTCGCCGCGGTGCTCGCCGATCCCGACACACCGCCCGAGCTGCAGCGCAAGCTCGCAGGCGCCGAGGACGTGGTGCGCTTCGCCCATGACTCGCTGGGACTGCCGGACAACGGCAGCTATGAGCAGTTCGCCGATGTCGGGCGTCCGTATGTCGTCTGGAACGTCTTCGCTGCGCCCGAGTTTTCGCTCGAGCTGCGCCGCTGGTGCTTCCCCGTTGCCGGCTGCGTCGCCTATCGAGGCTACTTCGACGAGGATGACGCCGGGCGTTTCGCGGCCCGCCAGGCGCGCCGCGGCGACGACGTCGCCGTGCGGGGTGCGCTTGCGTACTCGACGCTCGGGTTCTTTCGCGATCCGCTGCTCAGCACCGTGACCCGGCTGCCGGAGACGGCGCTTGTGGGCCTCGTCTTCCACGAACTCGCCCACCAACGCCTGTACGTGGCCGGCGATACAGTGTTCAGCGAGAGTTTTGCGACCCTGGTCGAGCAGGAGGGCGTCGTTCGCTGGCTGGAAGCGCGCGGCGACCGGGCGGCGCTCTGCGGCTACCTCGATGGTCTGGAGCGGGCGCGGGAAGTCCATGCGCTCATCCGGAGTGCGCGCTCGGCGCTCGCGGCGATCTACGCCTCCGGCAACTCCGCCGCGGCGATGCGCGCGGCGAAAACTGCCGCACTCGAGCAGTTGCGCGCGGACTATGCGGAGCTGCGCGAGGGCTGGCGCGAGCCGCCGTACTTCGATGGCTGGTTGGCCGACCCGCTCGACAACGCCTCGCTCGGTGCGGTCGCGGCCTACCAGGGCCAGGTAGGGCAGCTGCGCGTGATCCTGGAGGCGGAGGGTGGTGATCTCGAGGCGTTTTATCGCCGCGCCGAGCGGCTGGCGCGTCTCTCGGCGGGCGACAGGCAAACCGTGCTCGGCGAGATCAGCCGTCCGACGGAGCGCCGCCCCGGCGCGGCCTGCCGGCAGATCGGGCGCTGAGCGGGGCGCCGAGCGCCGCTCCGAGGCTCGCATCGAAGCTCCGCGGTTCGATGCCCAGCGCGCGCATGCCATTCTGGCTGCAGACGCTGTCGATGGTGAGTGAGAGGAAGTTGTCCGTCGAGAATGGCTTGCCAGGTACAAAGTCCATGACCCGGGCCTGCAGGCGCGACATCCATACCGGCAACCCGATCACGCGGCGGTGCAGACCGAGCGCCGCGGCGATCCTGCCGACGATATCACCGAGCGTGAGGATCTCCGGCCCGCAGAGCTGGTAGACCTTGCCTGCGGTACGCGGGTCCTCGATCACCCGCAGGATTGCGGCGACGACGTCGTCCACGTGGACGGGGGCAAAACGCGCGTGGGCCATCGCGAGCGGGAACATGCCCGGCAGCCACCGCAGCAGCCCGGCGAACCGGTTGATGAAGGAGTCGCCCGGGCCGAATATCACCGAAGGTTGCAGGATCGTCCACCCGGTAGCGGTGGAGCCGCATATGGCCAGCTCGGCGGCGCCTTTGCTGCGCAGGTAGTGGCTCGGTCCCGCCTTCGCGTCGGCGTTGAGCGCGCTCACCTGCACGAGCCTGCCGACGCCGAGGCGCTCGCAGGCGGCTACCAGGTTCTCCGCAAGCTCGGTATGCGCCCTGCGAAAACCCTGACCGTCGCGCCCACGTTCGTTGAGGATGCCGACGAGGTTGACGACCGAGTGGCATCCCCGCAGCACGGCGGTGAGCGTCGCCGGGTCGCTGATGTCCGTCTCGCAGGGACGAATCGTCGGCAGCACCAGCAGGTGCCGGGCACGGCCGATGCGGCGCGTGGGGACCACGACGTCGTGGCCGCGCCCCGCCAGGGCGGAGGCGAGGCGCGAGCCGACGAAACCCGTGCCGCCGAGCAGGCAGATCCTCATTGCGCCGCGCACCGGTCGCTGCCGCCAGCGGCGCGCACGGGCTCAGCGGACCTGCAGCAGGAGATCCCGGCTGTCGCGGCGCACGGCCAGGATGAGCAGGTTCTGCTGGCCGGCAATCTCGCGCAGCTCCGAGACCGATCGGACACGCACGCGGTTGACGGCAAAGATGATGTCGTTGGCGCGCAGTCCTGCGGCCGCTGCCGGGCTCTCCGGTTCCACCGCGACCACCTGCACCGCGGCACCGTTGAAGGTGCTGCTCGACGCGTCGAGGTTGGCGAGTTCTGCGCCGGCGAGTCCCGGATGCAGTTCCTCTGCGCTGACCTGCTCGGTGTCCTGGCGCTCATCGAGCGTCGCCACGAGCGGCATGGTCTTGCCATCGCGGAGCACCTTCAGGCGTACTTTTTCCCCCTTGCGCTTCACGCCGATGGTGGCCCGCAGCTTCGAAGCGCCGGTGATCGTTTCGTCATCGATCGAGACGATGACATCGCCGACCTTCACGCCTGCGTTCTCGGCGGCAGAGCCCGGCACCACCTCCTGCACCAGCGCGCCTTCGCGCGCATCGACGCCATAGGCCTTGGCGGTCTCGGCATTGAAGTCGCTGATGCTCACACCGAGCAGGCCTCGCTGTACTTTTCCGAACTCCAGGATCTGGTTCATGATCGACTTGGCGATGTTCACCGGGATGGCGAAGCCTATGCCGATGTTTCCGCCGCTGTTGGAGAAGATCGCAGAGTTGATGCCGATCAGTTCACCCGTGAGGTTGATCAGCGCGCCGCCGGAGTTCCCGGGGTTGATCGAGGCATCCGTCTGGATGAAGTCCTCGTATCCATCCGGGCTGATGCCGCTGCGCCCGAGCGCGCTGACGATCCCTGAGGTCACCGTGTGCTGGAGGCCGAACGGGTTGCCGATCGCAAGCACGAAATCACCCACCTGCACCTGGTCGGAGTTACCGAGGGTAATCTGCGTCAGCTTGCTGGGATCCTCGACCTTGAGCACGGCGATGTCGGTGCCCTCGTCGGAGCCGACCACCGTCGCCTTCACGTTGCGGTTGTCGTAGAGCGTGATCTCGATTTCATCGGCGTTGTCGACCACGTGGTGATTGGTGAGGATGTAGCCAGCCTTGGCATCGACGATGACACCGGAGCCGGCGCTGCGCGCCTGGCGCGGCTGGCGCGGAACGCCGAAGAAGCGCCGGAAGAAGGGATCCTCCATCAGCGGGTTCGGGGGCGCATTCACCGTGGTCCGTGTCGCGATGCTCACGACGGCTGGAGACACTTCTTTCACCAGGGGCGCCAGGGTTGGCAGTGG
>JAKLLP010000232.1 GCA_023150055.1 Gammaproteobacteria bacterium
TCAAGTTTCTGCGCAGGACGCCCTGGGCACGAGCAAAGGTCGAGGCGCTTTATCTGGAAATCCGGCCGGCCATGACGCGGCCTCGTGCGGCGAAGGCGGAGAGACGATAATGCGAATGGTCCCGTCCGGGCTTCCATCCCTATGCTGAAAAAGATCCTGCTCACCGTCGTCGCGCTGCTCATCCTCGCGGCGGCAGGCATCGGCTATCTCCTCTGGCCGGCGAGTTACCAGCCCGCTTACCGGATGAGCGACGTCGCGCTGGCCGATTTCCGGGCGGCGCCCTCCGGCGAGGTCTGGTTTCCCGGCTTCAATGCGCGCAGCGCGCGTGATCTCCTGGAGGCCGGCGCGAACGCCGTCGCGGAGCCCGTGCTCGGCACGCTCGTCCTGCCCGCGGAGGCCTCGGCCGCAGCGCCGGTGCCGGCCGTCGTGATCCTGCATGGCTCCGGCGGCGACTTCACCCATCGCTCGGTGCACCTGGCGCAGAAGCTCGCGGCGGTGGGGATCGCCGGCTTTGCGGTGGACACCTTCCGCTCGCGCAAGCTCACCGCCGAGGACGATTACTTTGCGCGCATGGAGAAGGCCAGCATCTACACGCAGATCGCCGATGCCTTCAACGCGCTCGAGGCGCTGCAGGCGCACCCGTTCATCCGCGGCGACCGCATCGGGGTCGCCGGTTTCTCGCTCGGCGCATCGTCGGCCATGTTCAGCGCCTTCGAGCCGGTCGCCACGCCCATGATGGGCCGCGAAGGCGCCCGGTTCGCGGCGCACATCATGTTCTACACCGGCTGCAACATGGACTTCGAGGACTTTCGCCTCGACGGCGCCCCCTGGCTGGTCATGCTCGGCAGCGCCGACGAGTCCACGCCGCCGGGCGACTGCCGCGAGTTGCTCGCCAAGGCCGAGCGGCTGCAGGGCGTCCACGCGGAGCTCGAGGTCTACGAGGGCGCGGCACATGGCTGGAACATGCCGGAACCTCTGAGCTTTCACGAAGATGCCTTCGTGACCCGCGACTGCACCGCCTACTGGACCCGCGAGGGCAGGGTGATCGAGAAGAACAGCGGCTACTCCTACGACAACCCGCTCTCCCTGCTGCTCGCCTTCAGCCAGTGCGCGACCCGCGGCTACTCCATGGGCCGTCACGACCAGGCGAACCGGCAGTCGGTGCGCGACACGGTGGATTTTCTCGACCGCGTGTGGGACGGGCAGTGGTCGGCGCGGCTGACCGGGGAGATACTCGGTATCGGCATTCCGCCCGAGCCGGGGCAGGATGCATCGTGATGGTGTCCGGCGCCATTCGCTGGGACCCGGAACGGTACGCGGCGACTGCCCGGTTCGTGACCGAGCTCGGCAGGCCGGTGCTGGAGTGGCTCGCACCTCGTGCGGGTGAGCGCATCCTCGATCTCGGCTGCGGTGACGGCCTCCTCATGGCGGAGCTTGCCGCGCTCGGCTGTGCCGTGGTCGGCATCGACGCCAGCGCCGAAATGGTCGAGGCGGCGCGCGCACGCGGGCTCGACGCCCGGGTGATGGACGCCCAGGCGCTCGCCTTCGACGGCGGGTTCGACGCGGTATACAGCAACGCTGCGCTGCACTGGATGCCGCAGGCCGGGTCGGTCATCGGCGGGGTCCGGCGCGCGCTCGTGCCGGGCGGTCGTTTCGTCGGCGAGTTCGGCGGCGCGGGCAACGTCGCGGGCATCTGCGCCGCGCTGAATGCGGCCCGGGCCAGGCGTGGGTTACCGTCGGTCTCTCCCTGGTTCAACCCGTCCCCGGTGGAGTATCGGGCGATGCTCGAGGCGGGTGGCTTCAGCGTCGAGCGCCTCGAGCATTTTCCACGCCCGACGCCGCTGCCCGGCCCGCTCGGCGACTGGCTGCAGACCTTCACCGGCGCCTTCCTGGAGGCCGTGCCGCGCGCCGAGCATGCAGCGCTGCTCGCCGAGGCGCTCGAGCGGCTGCGTGCCACGCATCTCGGCCCGGATGGCGCCTGGCGGGTCGACTACGTGCGGCTGCGTTTCGCCGCGCGCCGTGCACTCGATTGACCGGGAGCCCGGCTCGCGACACAGTGCGCGCTGCGGCGTCATCGGTATCAGGCCGCAGCGGAACAGGGGGGTTGATCGTGCGGATGACGGGTCTGGCACTGGTGGCGGGAGCGCTCCTCGCGGGCGGCTGTTCCCCGACGTTCGTGACGCCGAGCACCTATAACCGGCACCGCTACAGCGAAATCACGCTGCCGCGGGATGGCGGCCAGCCGAAGGCCGGAAGCGCGACGTTTTTCTTCGACGTGTCGCTGAGCGCCGAGTTTCCCGAGGAGGGCGAAGCGGCCGAGGCCGAGCGCATGAAATGGCTCGAGGAATGGCTGCATCAGCGCAGCATGTGCCTTGCCGGTTTCGAGATCGTCAACAAGCGCCGGTTCGATTTCATGGAGGACAATCCCGCGCGCCGCGACCTGCGTTACGAGGTGCGGTGCAAGGCGGGTTGAGCGGCTTCGCTCCCCGGGCGCACGGAGTTCACGGATGGAACTTGATTCCCCCCAGTTCTGGATCGCGGTCCTGCAGATCATCGCGATCGACCTCCTGCTCGGCGGCGACAATGCGGTGGTGATCGCGCTCGCTTCGCGCAAGCTTCCGGAGCAGCAGCGCCGCCAGGCGATCTTCTGGGGCATCTTCGGTGCAGTGGCCATCCGGGTGCTGCTGATCTTCGTCGCCCTGCAGCTGCTGCGGGTTCCGTTCCTGAAGATCACGGGCGGCGTGCTTCTCCTGTGGATAGGCATCAGGCTGCTGCGGCCCGACCACGAGGGTGGCGAGCACCAGATCGATGCCAGCGCCAACCTGATCGGCGCGATCCGCACCATCGTCATCGCCGATGCCGTCATGAGTCTCGACAACGTCATCGGCATTGCCGCGGCGGCGAAAGACAGCCTGGCGCTGGTGGTCTTCGGCCTGCTGGTGAGCGTGCCGATCATCGTCTGGGGCAGCCGGCTGGTGCTGCGGCTGATGGACCGCTTCCCCGCGGTCATCGTCGCCGGCGCGGCGCTGCTCGGCTGGATCGGCGGCGACATGATCGTCCATGACGTCGTCGTCAGGGACCGGCTGCCGGATCTGCCGGCGTGGACCGGCTATGCGGCCGCGGTGCTCGGTGCGGCCCTGGTGGTGACGGTGGGCAGGCTGAGTGGCCGGCGTCCGCCCGCCGCCGTCGCGCCGGTCGACCTGGCGCGGAAGGATTAGTGCGGGTTAAGGAGATCGTCATGCCGACGCTGCTCATCGCAACCGATGGTTCCGAATACTCCGAACACGCCGTGGACTACGTAATTGCCCGCGCGGCAAGCTGTCGCGAGCCGGTGCGGGCGCACCTGCTGAACGTGCAGGGGCAGCTCCAGGGCGTGAACGTGAAGATCTTCATCAGCAAAGAAAGTCTCGACGAGTATTACCGCGACGAGGGCATGGCGGTGCTGGAGCCCGCTGGCCAGCGCCTGCAGGCGGCCGGTATCGAGTGCGAGCTGCACATCGGCGTCGGCGATCCGGGCGAGATCATCGTCGGGTACGCGGCGAGCGTCGCTTGCGACGAGATCGTGATGGGCACCCATGGTCGCGGGGGCATCGCCGGCGCCGTGATGGGCTCGGTCGCGCAGAAGGTTATTCAGCGGGCGCGGGTGCCCGTGGTCCTGGTGAAATAGCGAAGGCCGGCACCTGGCGCTGATGGCGCACCCGCCGGTCCGGATAGTCCAGCTGGACTAACGCCCGGCCCAGGCCTATAGTCCACGTTGACTATGAGGTCCCCGGCCACAGCGACAGCTCGCAGGGCGCCCGCGCGCTCGGTGCCCGCGCTCGCCCCGGCGCAGGCCGCCAAGACGCTGATGGTGCTCGGCCTGCTGCTGCCCGGGCCGCGGCATGGCTATGAGCTGCACCGGATCGTCGTGGCCCACGGGTCGCTCTACGCGGACTTCAAGAAGCCGACGCTCTACCACCTGCTGCAGCGCCTCGCCCGGCAGGGGGCGGTGCGCGAGCGGGCCGAGAGCGGTGCCCGCGGCCCGCGCGGCGAGCGGCTGGTCTACGAACTCACGGCTGCGGGCAAGCGGCAATTTCATGAGCTGATGCGCAGCATCCTCGGTTCCTATGACGCCGGACAGACCGGGCTCGAGGTCGCGGCCGTGTTCCTGCCCCGCATCGATGCGCAGGAAGCCCGCGAACTCCTCGAGCATCGCCTGCTCGCGGTGCGCGAGCGCCATGCCGCGATGGCGGCCGAGCTCGGCGCGGTGGCCCGCAAGCCGTCGGCGCAGCGTATCGCCGCCGGCTATCTCGCCAGCGATCACGCGCTGTCGATCATGGACGCCGAGATCGCCTGGATGGGCCGGGCCATCCGCCATCTTGCCGCGGCCGGTCAGGCCCAACATGCCAGCCGTGCCGCTGTCGGACGGGCGCGAACAGCAACTTGAACCAGAACGGAGGAAGGATGA
>JAKLLP010000233.1 GCA_023150055.1 Gammaproteobacteria bacterium
CGCAACATGGTCCTGGCGGCCATGGTGGCCGGTATCGGCGAGGCGAGCGCCGTGGTCAGCGCCGGCGTCCTGATCGGTCAGGAAGCGCCAGCCGCCGTGCGCGGCACCGTCATCGGCACCTTTGGCCTCAGTGGCGCGCTCGGGATCATTTGCCTGACCTATGCCGGTGGCCAGGTCTTCGACGACATCGGGCCGGGCGCGCCGTTCGTCATGATGGGCGCGGTAAACCTGCTGGTCTTCGCCTGCGCGCTGCTGGTGCGGCGGCGCCAGGCACAACCTGACCGTGCCTGACCGGGCGGCGCTCAGTGCTGCAGGCGGCCTTCCTTTTCGAGCCGGGCTTTCTGGTGCTGCGGCGTCATGACCGCTACCGCGCCAGCGAGGATCACCGCCGCCAGGAAGAGCGTCAGCTCCAGCCAGTATTGACCCGGGTGCACCCAGATATCGGTGAACAGGTTCCAGCGGCCGGCAATCTCGTAGGCGCTGTAAGCGATGATGGCCGTCGGTATCGCGTAACGCACCGCGGTCGTCACCTTCCACATCTGCACGAGCCGGCGGATGAGGTACAGCGACCAGGCGGTCGTCACGAAGAAGATGCCGTAAGTGACCGGGTGGCGATCGCCGAGGATGCTCTCGTCATAGATGAACAGCAGCGCGAGGTAGCAGAACCAGATGACGTAGATCGTCTCGAGGCAGGTGATATAGGCGAAGTTGCGCTCGTAGCCCCGGCTCGGCTTGCCGGTGCGCAGCTTCAGGTGGCGCTGGAACCAGACGAACATGTTGCACTTCGTCTCCCGGTTCATGAGCAATGGCACCAGCGTTGCCAGCAGCACGCCCGCGGAAGACATCATCACGAGGTACTCGGCTTTCGTGGCGATCTCCCCGGCGGCGTACTGGTCCATCAGGTCGGGAACCCCGAGGACGTTGGCCGACCACACGTAGGTGAACTCCACCCACCCGGTCCACAGGAAGGTGCCGGCGAAGAATCCGAGCCAGGTCGCGGCGACTTCTCCCTCGCGGCGCATGCCGATGAACAGGCACACGGCGCCGATGAGGCCCGTGACAGCGGCCGACTGGTAGACATAGGCTTCCCCGAAGATAGCCTCCATCAGCACCATCTGGGTGTGGCCCAGCCCCTGCATGATGAACACCACGAAGAAGGCGAGCATCCCGATCCACGGCGGCCGGTAGAAGATGCGCTTGAAGTTGTCGCTCAAACCCGGGGCGGTCGTGGTGTTCATGATCTGTTCTCAGGGCGGGCCGCCGATCGCGATGACGATCGTCCGCGGCCTTGCGCTTCAATGCAGAAATGGTACTGCTGTTATGCCGTTTGTCGCCGTGGCAGATTGTCGCTGCATCAGATTAACGAAATTATTAAAAACAGTAACTTATAAATACTTTATCAGGCTTTATATGATTTATTTCTGGCTGTTCCCTCATGCGGCCGGCTGGCCGAGGCCTTACCGTCACGTGAGGGCTGATGCGACGGCTGACCGATCATTGGTCAGCGGCGCCGGCGACGTGGTCCGGTCGTCGCGGCAGTTGCAGCATGACGGCAGTCAGGCCGGGGAGCGGAGACAGTGATGCGAGGCCTTTTCAAGCGCTACGCCGACAGCGAGATCTCCAGGCGCGAGTTTGCGCTCGGTCTTGCGGCGCTCGGTTTCTCGGCAGGTGCGGTGGAGACGCTCGCCGCGCAGCTCGGCGGCGCCGCCATGCCGCCCCCGGCGGAGGGACTGCGGGTCGAGGGCACCGGTGCGGAAATCTTCGTCGAGACACTGCGCGCGGCGGGCGTGCGCAACGTCTTCGGCACCACGGCGACGGGGATGTCGCCGTTCTTCGATGCGATCACGCTGCGACCCGACGTGCGCATGATCCTCTCGGTGGCCGAGTCGCAGGCGACGAGCATGGCGCACGGTTTCGAGCTGGCGAGCCTCGAGACCGCCGCGCTGTTCGTTCCGGGAGTCGCGGTGCCGAGCACGCTCAACAACCTCTACAACGCCTGGAAGGACCGCTCGGCGATCGCGGTGTTCTCCGACGGGCCGAACAGCCAGTTCCCGGGCCGCGACGGTTTCGAGCAGGTCGACGACTGGATCGCGCCCACGGAGGAGTTCACCAAGTGGCGCTGGCAGGTGGACAAGGAAACCCAGATCAGCGAGATGACGCGGCGGGCGATCAAGGTGGCGCGCACGCCGCCCGGCGGGCCCGTCCATATCCGCTTTCCGAACGAGATCCTGGCGGCCGGCAGGGTCGAGCAGCTCGTCTATCCGCAGAGTCGCTTCAGCGTCGGCGCGCAGATGCACCCGAAGCCCGAGCTGATCGAGGCGGCGGCACGCACCCTGCTCGAAGCAAGAAAGCCGCTGCTCTGTGCCGGCGGCGAGGTGACCCGGGCTGGCGCCAATGCCGAGTTCATGGTGCTCGCGGAGCTGATCGGCGCCTACGTGACCCAGGGGCTCAGCGTATTCGGGGACGTCCCGATAGCGCATCCGCTGTTCGGCGGGTTCTACGGACTCGGCTTCCCGCGCGCCGCCGGCGGACAGGACGTGTTCCTGAACGTCGGTGCGGCGATGCCCGATCCGGCGCTCATCACCTCTCCGGTGCCGCGTACCGCGACCACGATCCAGGCGCGGCTCGACCTCGATGCCATTGCCATGAGCCAGCCGGTCGATATCGCCATCGCCGCCGGGCCGAAGGAGACCATCGTCGCGCTGACCGAGACGATTCGCGGCATGGCGACACCGGAGCGGCTGCGCGCGATCGCCGAGCCCAGGCTGGCCGCCGCACGGGAAGCCGCCGCGAAGGAGACGGCGAAGCGGCTGGACGATGCGCGTGAGCACTGGAACGCGAGTCCCATGTCCTGGGAGCGGGTTTCGGCCGAGCTCGACGCGGTCCTCGAGCCGGATGCCATCATCGTGCCGGAGCTCGATTACCGGACCCCCTATTACTGGCTCAACCTCGCGCCCGGCGGCCGCCGCCTGATCGGCCAGACCACCGGCTTTGCGCTGGGCTGGGCCGCGGGCGCGGCCATGGGCGTGAAAACCGCCCTGCCGGATCGCGAGGTGGTGTGCCTCGTCGGCGACGGCGCCTTCCTGTTCGGGCAGATCGAGTCGCTGTGGACCGCGGCGCGCTACGAGATCCCGGTGCTCATCGTGATCCTCAACAATCGCAGCTACGACAACGAGCGCAACCGCATCGAGGCGCTCTCGCCACTGTGGCGCAACAAGGAGACCCGAGCGCAGTGGCGCGACGTGACCGGCTTCCTCGGCCGTCCCGACGTGGACTTCGCCGGGCTCGCGCGCAGCTTCGAGATCCCGGCTGCCACCTGCACGAAACCCGACGAGCTGCGCAAGGCGCTGCGCCGCGCGAAGGGCGTGCTCGCCGAGGGCCGGCCGTTCCTCATCGACGCGGTCATCATGCAGCTCGACCGCAACCTGAAGCGGACGGAACAGACCTGGTATCCGGCGATTTCCATCGCGGCGGAGCGCACCCGGAAAGTGTGAGCGGCCGCGGCAGCGCGCGTCGCAAGCGGGCGGTGGCGCGATCATGGGCCGAAAGGCATCGAAGCGAATGGCTCGGGGGTCGAGGGAAATGGAATACAGAAAGCTTGGCAACTCGGGGTTGCAGGTCTCGGTCGTGGGCCTCGGTTGCATGAATTTCGGCATGATGAACGATGCAGCCGAGGCGGCCGCCATCGTCAGGCGCGCTCTCGAGCTGGGGGTGAACTTCTTCGACACGGCCGACGTCTACGGCAACCGCGGCACGTCCGAGGAGTACCTCGGTCGCGCCCTCGGTGCGCGGCGCGCCGAGGTCGTCATCGCCACCAAGTTTGCCGGCCCGATGTCTGCCGACAAGACCTGGATGCAGGGCGGTTCACGGCGGTGGCTCATGCAGGCCGTGGAGGGGAGCCTGCGCCGGCTCGGCACCGATTACATCGACCTCTACCAGATGCATCGCGCGGACGAGGCGGTGCCGATCGAGGAGACCCTGCGTACGCTCGATGACCTGGTGCGCCAGGGCAAGGTCCGCTACATCGGCTGCTCGAACTTCGCGGCCTGGCAGGTGGCCGATGCCGCCTGGACGGCGCGGGTTCATCACCTCGAGGGCTTCATCTCGGCGCAGAACCGCTACAGCCTGCTGAGCCGTGACCTCGAGCGTGAGCTCGCGCCGGCGGCCCGGGCATTCGGTCTCGGCATCATTCCCTATTTCCCGCTCGAAAGCGGCCTGCTCTCCGGCAAGTACCGCCCGGGCAGCGATTTTCCCGCCGGTTCCCGGCTCGCGAAGTGGGGCGAGTGGGCGGCAGGCGCCTTCGCCTCGCCGGAGAGGCTCGCGCAGCTCGGCAGGCTGCTGGCGCTGTGCGAGCGCCACGACCACACGCTGCTCGAGCTGGCCATGGGCTGGCTGGCCGCGCAGCCCACGGTCTCGAGCATCATCGCGGGGGTGAC
>JAKLLP010000234.1 GCA_023150055.1 Gammaproteobacteria bacterium
GCACTGCATCCGTAATATCGGTGGATTACGCCGGACGAAAAACCCATGCCCAAGCGCCGCAGCAAACCACCGCCTCCCGCAGCAGCAGCCGCACCCGGACAGATCGTCATTCGCGGCGCCCGCCAGAACAACCTGCGCGGAATCGACGTCGACCTGCCGCTCGGTGGAATCATCGTCGTCACCGGCGTCAGCGGCTCGGGCAAATCCTCACTCGCCTTCGACACGGTGTACGCCGAGGGCCAGCGCCGTTACGTGGAGACGTTCTCGCCCTACGCCCGGCAGTTTCTCGACCGGATGGACAAGCCTGCCGCGGACCGTATCGACGGCATTCCACCGGCGATCGCCATCGACCAGACCAACCCGGTGCGCACCTCCCGCTCGACGGTCGGCACCATGACGGAACTCGCCGATCACCTCAAACTCCTGTTCGCGAGGGCCGCGCGGCTGTACTGCCGTCACTGCGGCCAGGCCGTCCGCCGCGACACCCCGGAGACGGTACTCGCCGAACTCACGGCCGCCCTCCCGGCGGACACGCGCGTGCTCGTCACCGCCCCGGTACGGATCCCGGAGAACTTCGACGCAGCCGAGGTCCTGCAACTCCTGTCGCGACAGGGATACACGCGCATACACCGCCAGGATCCGAGCGTGATCGAAGTCGTGCAGGACCGTGTGCGCCTCGCCGGGGAGGAACGCGGGCGGCTGCTCGAAGCGCTGGAAAAAGCGTTTGCGCTCGGCCGCGGACATTTGAATGCATACCCGTTGCGGGAACGCGAGCCGGGCGAGCCCCTGCCCTTTTCGGCGGACCTGCACTGTGCCGCCTGCGACATTCACTACCGCGAGGCGAGTCCGGGGACTTTCTCCTTCAACTCGCCGATCGGCGCCTGCGAGAGCTGCCGAGGCTTCGGGCGCACGATGGGCATCGACTACGGCCTCGTCGTCCCCGACACCGAGCGCAGCCTTTCCACCGGGGCCATCAAGCCGTTCCAGAGCAAGAGCTACCAGGAATGCCAGGCGGACCTCCTCCGCTTCGCGCGCAAGCGTGGCATCTCCACGGAGACCGCCTGGCGGGACCTCAGCGAAGCGGAGCGCCGCTGGGTCATCGACGGCGAAGGGCGCATGTCGGAACGCAAGTGGTACGGCGTCAGTCGCTTCTTCGCGTGGCTCGAGACCAAGGCCTACAAGATGCACGTGCGCGTGCTCCTGTCGCGCTACCGGGCCTACACGCAGTGCGCGAGCTGCCACGGCGCGCGGCTCAAGCCGGACGCGCTGCTCTGGCGGCTGGGATCGCGCGCGGAGGCGGACGCAGTACTCGACCCCACGCAACGCTTCCGCCCCGCGGGGATGGACTGCGCGGAGGATGTCCTCGCCACGCTTCCAGGCCTCGACATCCACGACATCGTCCTGCTGCCGATCGAGCGCTCCCGGCATTTCTTCGAGCGCCTGCGCCTGAGCGCCCCGCTCGACGAAGCCGCCGACCTGCTGCTCGGCGAAATCCGCAGCCGCCTCGCCTACCTCGCGGCGGTCGGGCTCGGCTATCTCACGCTCGACCGGCAATCGCGCACGCTCTCGGGTGGCGAGATCCAGCGCATCAACCTCACCACGGCCCTCGGAACTTCGCTCGTGAACACGCTGTTCGTGCTCGACGAGCCGAGCATCGGCCTGCACGCACGCGACATGGACCGCGTGATCGGCGTGCTGCAGCGGCTGCGTGACGCCGGCAACTCGCTGCTGGTGGTCGAGCACGACGCGCAGGTGATGGCGGCAGCCGATCGCATCCTCGACATGGGGCCTGGTCCGGGCGCCGACGGCGGCCGGATCGTCTTCGAGGGCAGCCCTGCTGAACTCGCCTGCGCGGGCCGCACCCTGACGGGTGAGTATCTGCGCGGCGAACGCCGGGTCAGCGAGGACCGCTCGGGCCGCGGCCATGCGCCCGACCCCGACGGCTTCTGGCTCGAGGTGCTCGGTGCCAGCGCCAACAACCTGCGCAACATCGATGTGCGCATCCCGCTGCAACGGCTGGTGTGCATCACGGGCGTGAGCGGCTCGGGCAAGTCCACGCTCATCGAGGAGGTGCTGTACCCGGCGCTGCGCAAGCTCAAGGGCGAGGCGACGGAGGCGCCGGGGCCCCACCGGGAGATCCGCGGCCACGAGCACGTGAACGAGATCATCCTCGTGGACCAGTCACCGCTCGGCCGCACCACCCGCTCCAACCCGGCAAGCTACGTCGGGCTGCTGCCGCCGATCCGCAAGGCGTTCGCGGAGCTGCCGGCCTCGCAGGTGCGCGGCTACACCACGGGAACTTTCAGCTTCAATTCCGGCGACGGGCGCTGCCCCGCTTGCGGCGGCAACGGGTTCGAGCATGTCGAGATGCAGTTCCTGAGCGACGTCTACCTGCGCTGCCCCGACTGCGATGGACGCCGCTTCCGTCCCGACGTGCTCGAAGTACATCTGCCGGGACCGGACGGCACCGCCAGGTCGATTGCCGACGTGCTCGACATGACCGTAACCGAAGCGCAGCAGTTCTTTGCAGGCCAGCCGGAGATCCTGCGCGGCCTGCAGCCCCTGGCTGCCGTCGGGCTCGATTACCTGCGGCTCGGCCAGCCGGTCACCACGCTCTCCGGCGGCGAGGCGCAGCGGCTGAAACTCGCCGGCGAGCTCGCCCGCACGGGTGGCGCCCGCAATCTGCTGCTCCTCGACGAACCGACCACGGGATTGCATTTCCACGACATCGCCAGGCTCCTCTCCGCATTCCGCGCCTTGCTGGCGCAGGGGCACTCACTGGTGGTCGTGGAACACAACCTCGACGTGTTGTGGTCGGCAGACTGGCTGATCGACATGGGGCCGGAGGCCGGTGACGCCGGCGGCCACATCGTCGCGACCGGCACCCCGGCCGAAGTCGCCAGGGTCGCGGAATCGCAGACCGGGCGCGCCCTCAGGAAAATGAAAAAGGGAGTTGTGTCCTTCGAGACGACGGCTCCGGCGCAAAAAACCGCCCCCTGTTCCGCCATCCGCATACACCAGGCGCGCGAGCACAATCTCAAGAACATCGACCTCAGCATCCCCCGCGATCGCTTCACGGTGGTCACCGGGGTGAGCGGCAGCGGCAAGAGCACGCTCGCCTTCGACGTCATTTTCGCCGAGGGCCAACGCCGTTACCTCGAGTCGCTGAACGCCTATGCGCGGCAGTTCGTACAGCCGGCGGCACGCCCCGACGTGGACGCGATCTTCGGCATCCCGCCGACCGTGGCAATCGAGCAGCGCACCAGCCGCGGCGGACACAAGAGCACCGTGGCGACAATGACGGAGGTCTATCACTTCCTGCGCCTGCTCTTCGCGCGCCTCGGCACCCAGTATTGCCCCGACTGCGACGTGCGCATCGCCCCGCAGAGCCCGGAGGCAATATTCGGCCGCGTCATGCGCGAGCACCGCGGCCGCACGATACAGGTGCTCGCGCCGCTCGTCGTCGCGCGCAAGGGCTACTACACGGAGCTTGCCCGCTGGGCTGCCCGGCGCGGTTTCGACGAGCTGCGCGTGGATGGCGAAATGACGCCGACATCGCGCTGGCCACGCCTCGACCGGTTCATCGAGCACGACATCGAGCTGCCGCTCGCCGAACTGCGGGTGTCCTCGAAATCGGGTGGCAGGCTGCGCGATCTGCTGCAGCAGGGCCTCGAACTCGGCAAGGGCAGCGTGCAGGTCATGCCCTCGCGCGGCGGCAAGCCGCAACTGTTCTCGATACGGCGCGCCTGCCCCGGCTGCGGCCGCAGCTTCCCCGAACTCGACCCCCGGCTGTTTTCCTTCAACAGCCGTCACGGCTGGTGCCCGAGCTGCTACGGCACCGGACTCAGCCTGCCCGGCTTCGATGCCGAGCAGAGCGGTGAGGAGCCGAACTGGTCACGCGCCGGCGGCGAGGAAATCGAGACCTGCGGTGCGTGCTCGGGCCGGCGGCTGCGACCGGAGGCACTGGCGATACGCTTCTGCGACCTCGGCATCGCCGAGCTCACCGCGATGCCAGTCGATGAATCGGTCCGGTTCCTCGGCGCACTGAAGCTCGCCGGGCGCGAGGCCGCCATCGCCCGGGATGCGCTTGCCGAGACCGCCTCGCGGCTGAGTTTCATGCAGCAGGTGGGACTCGGTTACCTCGCACTCGACCGCGCGGCCACCACGCTGTCCGGGGGCGAGACGCAGCGTATCCGGCTCGCGGCCCAACTCGGCTCCAACCTGCGCGGTGTGTGCTACATCCTCGACGAACCCACGATCGGGCTGCACCCGCGGGACAACCGCCGCCTGCTCGACACGCTCATGCGCCTGCGTGACCAGGGCAACACGGTGCTGGTGGTCGAGCACGACGAGGACACCATTCGCGCGGCCGACCACGTCATCGACCTCGGACCGGGTGCCGGCGTCAACGGTGGT
>JAKLLP010000235.1 GCA_023150055.1 Gammaproteobacteria bacterium
CACGGTGCCGCGGTGCGCAGCTTCATGCCGGTCCTCATCGGGCTCGACGATGGCGCCGGCACCCTGGTGGGCGCGGCGGGCTATCGCAATGCCGCGGCTGGCCAGCTGTACCTGGAGCAGTATCTCGACCGACCCATCGAGAGCGTCATCGCCGCGAAACACCCCGGCAGCGCGGTACCGCGCGCGGCGATCGCCGAGATCGGCAACTTCGCCTGCCGCGATTGCGCAACCGCCATGCAGATGGTCGGCGTGCTTGCCGAGTTCCTGCTCGATCAGCGACATCGCTGGGTCGTGTTCACCGCAACCCGCACCGTGCGCCGGATCATGGGTCATCTCGGTCTCGTACTGACTGATCTCGCCCGCGCGGACAAGTCGCGCGTCGTCGTCACGGACGACAACTGGGGCGCTTACTACACTCATGATCCCCGGGTGATGCTCGGCCACGTCGCTGACTGGCGGGAGGCAACCTGCCGTAACGGCAGCCGGTAGCCCGCCCGATGCCTGCCCTTACCAGCCTGTCCGCTCTTGCGCCGGACGCCACGGCACTCGTCGACGATGCCGGGGCACTCTCCGCCGCTGCCCTGCACGCCCTTGTCCGCGATGAACGTGCCTGGCTCGGCACCAGCGGCGGGCGGCGCTTCGCACTGCTCGCAGACAACGGCAGGTCCTGGGCGATCACCGATCTCGCCCTGCTGGCCGCCCGTCTCGTCAACGTCCCGCTGCCGCAGCACTTCAGCTCCGGGCAGCTCGCCCACGCGCTGGCGACCGCAGGCGTGGATGCCGTGGCGAGCGACCAGCCACGACGCCTGCTCGAGCTGGGACTCGGTTTCGTGCCGATCGGCCGATCGCCGCAGACCGGCCTCACCCTGCTCAGGCGTCGCGGGCTGGACCATCATGCATTCCCGCTGCCTCCGGGCACGGTGAAGGTGACTTATACCTCCGGGAGCACCGCCGAGCCGAAAGGCGTTTGCCTGACCCGGCCGGTACTGGAGACCGTCGCCGCCTCGGTGGCGATGCTCGCCGCAAAGCTCGGCATCCGTCGCCACCTCTGCGTGCTGCCACTTGCCACGCTGCTCGAGAACGTCGCCGGCCTTTATGCCGCCTGGCTCGCGGGCGCAACCTGTCATCTGCCCTCGAGCGCCCCGGCGGCCATCGCCAGCGGATCGCTGACGCCGGCGCAATTCCTCGGGGATATCCGCGCCAACCAGCCGGAAAGCATGATCCTGGTGCCCGAGTTACTGCGGTTGCTGATGGGCGGCGCGGCCGCCGGGTGGCATTCACCCGGAATGCGTTTCGTCGCGGTCGGCGGCGCGCGCGTCTCGCCCGACCTGCTGAAGCAGGCCGCTGCGCTCGGCCTGCCGGTGTTCGAGGGTTACGGTCTCAGCGAGTGCGGCTCGGTGACCTGCCTGAACACGCCGGGCGTCAACCGCACCGGGAGCGCCGGCCGACCGTTACCGCATGCGCGGGTACGCATCGATGCTGGTGGCGAGATTCTCGTCAGTGGCACGGTGATGGCCGGTTACGTGGGAGCCGCCGCACCCGCAGGAGGCGAAATCGCCACGGGCGACCTGGGTGAAATCGACGAGCAGGGTTTTGTGCACGTCCGTGGCCGCCTGAAGAACGTCTTCATCAACTCCTTCGGCCGCAACATCTCCCCGGAGTGGATCGAAAGCGAGCTCACCCGTGAACCCGACATCGGCCAGGCGATCGCCTGCGGCGAAGGGCAGACGCAGGTCGTCGCCCTGGTCACACCCGCGCACGCGCAGGTCGATGAGGCCGCCGTGGGCGCAGCGATAGCGCGGGCCAACATCCGCCTTCCACCTTATGCGCGGGTCCTGCGACATTTCGTCATACCTGCGCCCGAGCGGTTCTCGATCGGCAACGGGCTGCTCACCGGTAACGGCCGGCCGCGACGCGAACGCATACTCGAACGCTACGCAGATACCATCGCCAGACTTCATGCAGGAGCCGCAACATGTCCTTCTATGACCGCCTGACCGAATCCACCCGCAGGGAACGCGAGTTCCTGCTGACGGCGCCTGCCATCGAGGACGCGCTCGCCGGCAGGATCACGCGAGAGCGCTACCTCGCCTTTCTGAGCCAGGCCTGGCACCACGTGCGCCACACCGTGCCGCTGCTGATGGCCGCCGGCAGCCGGCTGCCGCCACGGCTTGCCTGGATGCAGAGGGACATGATCCATTACCTGGAAGAAGAAGTCGGCCACGACGGGTGGATCCTCGACGACATCCGTGCTGCCGGCGGCGACGCGGACGCCGTGCGGGCATCCACGCCACTGCCGGCCACCGACGCGCTGGTCGCCTGCGTGTACGACACCGTCCAGCGACGCAACCCGGTCGGCATCTTCGGCATGGTGTTCGTCCTGGAGGGCACAAGCGTAGCACTGGCACTCAACGCGGCCGATCGCATCCAGGCGACACTGGACCTGCCCGATGCGGCCTTCACCTACCTGCGCAGTCACGGCACCCTCGATCAGGAGCACGTGATGGATCTGCAGTCCATCCTCGCGAAATTGACCGACCAGGCGGACCATGCTTCGATCCTGCAGTGTGCACGGGTCATGTACTGGCTCTATGGACAGATGTTCCGCGGCCTCGACGACGTGCGCGTGCCGCTGTTGGATGCCGCCGCGAGGAAACGGGCATGAAACCTGCCAGGATTCGGGCCCTGATCACGGGTGGTGCCGGCGGAATCGGCTCGGCGATCGCCGCGGAACTGCTCGATGCTGGCGCCGCCGTCATGCTGGCCGACATGAATGAGCTGGCACTCGCTGCGGCAGCAGGACGTTTCGCGAGCCACGGCGAGCGCATCACCACTGCCGGTGCGGACCTCGGTGACCCGGCAAGCCGCGCTGCGCTGTGCCGGAAAGCGGCCGACTGGCAGGTCAACGTCCTCGTCAATAATGCGGGGGTGAATCACTTCGGGCTCTACGACGAGATCACCACTGCGCAGATTACGCAGACCGTGTCGATCAACGTGCTCGCGCCGATGCTCCTCATCCACGAACTGCTGCCACATCTCAAGGCGCAGCCTGCGGCACAGATCCTCAACATGGGTTCGGTGTTCGGCAGCATCGGCTATCCCGGCTACGCCGCTTACAGCGCCAGCAAGTTCGCGATCCGGGGCCTGAGCGAAGCGCTGCGGCGCGAACTGGCCGGCAGCAGCGTCAACGTGCAATATCTGGCACCACGCGCCACCCGCACGCCGATCAACACCACCACGGTCGAACAGATGAACGCCGAGCTGAAAGTGGCGATGGATCCGCCCCAGGTGGTAGCGCGCGCCGCCCGCCGCCTGCTGGAGACCGGCTCGGCCTCGGCCGTGGTCGGCTGGCCGGAAAAGCTCTTCGCGCGCATCAATGCCGCACTGCCTGGCATCGTGGATGGGGCCATAATCAGGCAATTGCCGATCATTCGCCGCTACGCGCAACGCGGCTGCGAAGCATCACAGGACAGGCAGGAAACCAGGAGACAAACCGTATGAATCGCAGGTCTATGGGCACATGGCTGGCGACATGGCTGGCCACGCTGGGGGCATTGATCGTCGCCGGACCGCCAACCGTGCACGCCGACGACGCATTCGACAAGGAGCTCTCGGCCATCATGAACGAGTGGGCGATCGCCAACTACCGCACGCCGGAGAAACAGAAAGAGGACGTTTTCCAGAAGCTGATGGCCAAGTCATCGGCCTTTGCGGATGCCCACCCACAGCGGCCGGAGGCACTGATCTGGGACGGCATCGTGCAGAGCACCTACGCCGGAGTGGACGGCGGCATCGGCGCACTCGGCCCGGCCAAGAAGGCCCGGGCGCGTTTCGAGGCGGCGCTCGCCATCGACGAGACGGCCATGGCCGGCTCCGCGCACACCAGCCTCGGCACGCTCTATCACCGCGTACCGGGCTGGCCTATCGCATTCGGCAGCGACAAGAAAGCGCGTGAACACCTGGAGAAGGCCGTGCAGATAGCACCTGCGGCCATCGACACGAATTTTTTCTACGGCGAATTCCTGCTCGACGAGGGGGAATACGAGAAAGCGCTGCAGCACCTCGAGGTCGCGCAGAAGGCACCGCCGCGGCCGGGGCGTGAGGTTGCCGACAAGGGTCGGCAGGCGGAGATCAGCGCACTGATCGCCAAGGCCAGGGAAAAGCTGCGCTGACGGCCGCGCACGTCGCGTGGCCGGGACCTCACTCCCGCTCGACCGACCACACCAGGTCGAGCGACTGGTCTTCGCCGCTGGCCGCCTCGATGCTGAAATTGCGGTTCAGCCGGTAGCGGGCGAGCACCTTGCCGATGCGGTTGAAGAGTCCGTAGGTAAATCGCACGTAGAGGTCATCGCCGAGCTGCTTGCCGGCGATGACCTCGGTCGTGTCGGTCTCGCCACCCGCGAGCCCG
>JAKLLP010000236.1 GCA_023150055.1 Gammaproteobacteria bacterium
GACGGCGACTGGCTCATCGATCTCAAGAGCACGAACGGCACCATCGTCAACTCCACGCTCATCGACCGCCAGTGCCTGCAGCCGGGCGACGTCGTCAGCATTGGCAACTTCCGGTTGCGATACGAGACCACGATGGCAGCGGCGAGCGCCCGCCTCCCCTCGATGCAGGAACCCGATGACCTGAGCGAGACTGTCGTCATGCGGTCGCTCAAGGGGTTGCATACGCCGCAGCCGGCGGGCCGATCGCGCCCGACGGAGAGCCCGGGGACCTCCTCCGCCGCGTGACCCCCTGCTTTACCGGGCGCGCCGGTGTTGCCAGGCGTCCATGTCGTGTAGGATCGGGTGCTGTCAACCGGAGATTCGGACATGGAACGGAAGAATCGCCTCGTTTACAGCTGCCTGGCCGGCCTGGCGCTTGCCTGCAGCGGGCCGGTTGCTGCGGCCGACAGCTATGCCGACAGCTCGGCGACGGCACCTGATGCCGGTATGATGTCTATGCACGGCGACATGACGGTTGCCGACTGCCCGTTGATGAAAGACGGCGCCGCGGGGTGGCAGACCCGCCTCGCCGAACTCGGCGTTACCGCCGAGCAGCAAATGTCATTCCAGCAGGTGGCCCAGTCGTACCGCGACCGCGCCATGGTGCTCGCGCAGCGCGGCTCGGTGGCACGCGACCGCTGGATGAGCGTGCTGCCGGATGATCCCGGCTACGCCGCGGCGACGGAAGAAGCCGCGACCGCGACCGCGGCCATTGCGGCCGACGGTATCCGGCTTGCCGGCCAGATGCGCGCCGAGATCTATGCACTCCTGACACCCGAGCAACGTCAGCAGATGAGCGAAAAACTCTCGAGCGATCAGCAGCGCTGGGAGGAATGGCGGCAGCGCCACCAGGCGGCACCGTCGGAATAGCCCCGGCCAAGACGAATCGTTGGTCGACGCCCGCCCAGTCCCGCCCTCGCGCCGGCTGGTCAATGCGCTACTCGATGACCCGGCCGTCGGCGGGTCCGGCCAGGCGCAAGTCATCGAGACTCATATCTCCTGGGTCATTCTGGCCGAGGAGTATGTCTACAAGATCAAGAAGCCGGTAAAGCTCGGGTTCCTGGATTTTTCATCGCTCGCAGCGCGCCACCGGGCCTGCCTCGAGGAACTGCGCCTCAACCGGCGCTTGCTGGCGGAGTACTACCTCGATCTCGTCAGCATCCGCGGCAGCGACACCAAGCCCGAGCTGAGCGGCGACGGACCGATCATCGACTACGCGGTCAAGATGCGGCGCTTCCCCGCCGGCGCGGTGTTGTCCCCCACGGCGGCGCCGACGATTACCACCCCCGAGATCGACGCGCTGGCAGAACTTCTCGCTCACTTCCACGCCGGCCTGCCGGTGGCTGATCCCCAGGCCCCCTGGGGCAAGCCGGAGTTGGTTCGCCGGCCGGCAGAGGAAACCGTCCGTGAACTTCGCGAACTCCTGCGCGAGCCGCCGGCCTGCGCTCTCGCCAACCAGATCGGGGACTTCCTCGACCGGGAATTCGAGCGCCACGAGGGACTGATGGAAAGGCGCAGGCTCGACGGGTTCGTGCGCGAGTGTCACGGCGACCTGCATCTCGGCAACCTCGCGCGGATCGAGGGCAGGCTCGTGCCTTTCGACGCACTCGAATTCGACCCAGGACTGCGCTGGATCGATGTCCTGAGCGAAGTCGCTTTCCTCGTCATGGACCTGCAGGTCAATCGCCGCGATCACGCGGGCTTCCGTTTCCTGAACCGATATCTCGATGTCACCGGCGACTACCCCGGGCTGCCGGTGGTGCCCTTCTATCTCGGCTACCGGGCTGCCGTGCGTGCCAAGGTCGGCGCGCTCGGGCCCGACGCCCGCAGCGCGGAGTGCCGGCGTTCGATTGGCCACCTGCTCGAGTACGCAGCCAATCCCCGGGCCGGCCTGGGGGCCGTGCTGGTCCTGGTGTGCGGAATCAGCGGTTCCGGCAAGAGCTATCTCGCCGGGCGACTGGCTGAAGCCATGCCAGCAATCCATGTCCGTTCCGACGTCGAGCGCAAGCGGTTGTTTGGCCTCGGCGCGCTGGCGCGCACCAAGGCCACGGTCGATGACGGTATCTATGCTCCGGAGGCATCGCGTCGAACCTACGAGCGACTTGCCAAGGTCGCCGCCTCCGTGCTGGCCGCCCGGTTGCCGGTCATCGTCGACGCGACGCAGTTGCGCCGTCGCCATCGTCAGCCGTTCCTGTCACTGGCGCAGACCCTCGGCGTTCCGAGCGTCATCCTGACCTGCTATTGCGATCCGCAGCTACTGGCCGAACGCGTGCGGCGTCGCACCGCGGCCGGGCATGATCCCTCGGAGGCCGATTACGGGATTGCACTCCGGCAGCAAAGTGAATTCGAGACGCCAGGCGATGACGAAGCCTCGATGGTGCTCCGTCTCGATACCGGCACAGGCATCGACCCGGACCCTCTGGCGAGCAGGATCCTGCAACTGGTCAATGATTCCGCGACTTGAGTCGAAGCGGGCACGCACTGACCGGCCTCACATAAGATACCTGGCGGAAGCGGGTTTCCACGCCTACCGTGCCAGCGCCAAATTGACCGACACGGCCCCTATGTTAGAGTGCCGCGGATCGAATCGGCTGCCGGGTACAGGTCCGTGGTGCGCAGTTTCTCTGTCGGCAACATCTGCATTGGCAAGTCATGGCGGGTCCGCACACCTGCGCATCCTGCTCACGCAAAGCCAATGAACCGACGCCTTGCCTCTCCGTGGTTGTTGCCCATGCTGCTGATGCTGAGCCTCGCTGTCCGCGCGGCGCCCATCTGCCTCGACGACACGGTCAACGCGGAGCGGGATGCCGCAACCGTCGTCGATGTTCTTGCCAATGACAGCGGACTCGATCAGTTGCCGCTCGCCATCAGCCTCACCAGCCCACCGGAGGCCGGTACTGCGGTGGTCACCCCCGGGGACACCACCATCACGTTTACACCACCAGCCGACACCGGCGGACAATTTACTTTCCGCTACCAGGTTCGTGATGCCATCGAGGAGACGGCCGAGTGCGCGGCGACCGTTCTCGTCAATGACTTTCCCGTGGCCAACGACGATACCTTCAATGTACGCGTCTCGACGGCCGCGCAGCTCACGGTGAGGGTCAATGACACGAACCTGACGGACCAGCCCTTCAACATCGATATCGTGCAGCAGCCGGCTCACAGCAAGGACGACGCGCCTGTCGAGGTGCTGATCAACCCGAGCAACGGCTTGCCCTTTATCCGCTACACGCCCGAGGATGACTACGTCGGGCCGGATTCCCTGCAATACCGCATCATCGACTGCGTGAGCGTGCTCGATATCGACGCGAACGGGTTCTGCACGAACCCGCGCGACAGCAGCAACGTCGCCACCGTGAGCATCAACGTCACCAGCATCCCGGAGGCGGTCGACGATGGTGATCCCGGTCCGCTGCCGTACCGCACCAGCCGCGACCGCGCCATCACGATCGATGTGCTGGCAAACGATCTCGGTCTCGACGACTCGCCGATCACGGTGCGCATCCCGACCGACGGCGAGGGCAATCCACGGGTATCGAACGGCATCGCCGTCGTCAACCCGGACAACACCGTGACGTTCACGCCCACTCCGGGCTTCGTCGGCCGGAACGCGGCTCCGGGCCAGATTCTCATCAGCAATGTGTCCGGCGAATTCCTCCAGGGCGAGTCGGTCGTGGTTTTCGATGACGGGGCGAGCCTCGTCTATTTCGCCAGGATCTTCGACGGCACAGAGGACAGGCTCTGGGTCGACAGTGTCGGGCCGACCCCATTCGCGATCCCGCCAGCGGGCGCGACCATCACCGGAGACTTCTCGGGGGCCACCGCCATCGTTGGCGAGAACTACCTGCCGCCCTGCGAGGCGCTCTTCTGTGCGAGCAGCACGCCCACGGGGTTTGCCTACCAGGTGATCGACGGCGACGGCGTGGACGACGAGTTCTTCGGCGGTACGGGAGATTCAGAAGGAATCGCGTTGATCGACGTATATCCCGGCCGAACGACCGATACCGGCGGCTCAGTCATCGATATCGCCGTCATCGGACTGCTCGCTGGAGCGGCCTGCTGGCGCAGGAGGCCACGGCGCCGCGATAGCGTCGACAGGCGCTGAAGATCCGGTGCCATTGTTTGCGCAGATCACGCCGACCGGGGAATGTCGACGTTCAGGTCCCTGTGGCCTTAAGCGACGAGCTTGGCGTGTTCCGCGATCTGCGGCAGTTCGGGGATCAGCCGCATCAGCTTGCGGTGCATCACCGTGTAGATGTCCTTTTTCAGGTCTGTCTCCCTTGAAGGAATGCCGGCTATTTGCCGGCCTCCACGCGATCCTCGTTGGGAACGATAATCAGAACGCCGTTGAT
>JAKLLP010000237.1:0-418 GCA_023150055.1 Gammaproteobacteria bacterium
GTCCCGCCTACATCAACCACGGTTCGTTTCGTTCCCGGCACGGCACGATCGCGCTCGGCCGCACGAATTCGAAGCTGCACAACTATTTCCACTACAACCCGTGGTCGAATCCCGGTGACAACCTGCGCAGGGCCGCGGCGCAGGTCTATCGCCAGCGCCCGCTGCTGCATCGCTGGCAGGTGACCGATGGCCACAATCACCCGCACGGTCCGCCGGATTTCCAGCATCCGCATTACCACGATGATGCCCACCTGCGCGATCTGCATGGTGAGCCACCCGGGTCCGATCGCTGACCGGCTGCCCGGGTGCGCTTGCCCATGAAGCCGCCCGGTACGTCATCTCGCATGCGTCGACGAATCGAAGAGGACGCCGCGAGTGCCTGCCAGGTCGGCGCTTTACAGGCCAGACCCGTTCCCCG
>JAKLLP010000237.1:428-4363 GCA_023150055.1 Gammaproteobacteria bacterium
GATAGTACGCCGCCCCGCCTGGTGGACCGCTCGTTCCAATGCCGATACTGCTCGTCACCATCGTCCTGTCCGGTCTCGGCTTCGGCCTGGTGCTGCCCGGGCTGCCTTTCGTGGCGGAGAACCTTGGCGCTTCACCGGCGCTCGCCACCTTGATCCTCGGCCTGTATGCCTGGGGCCAGTTCATAGCGACCACTCTGTGGGGGCGCCTGTCGGACCGTATCGGGCGCAAACCCATCCTGATCATTACCAACGGCGGCACGGCGCTGGCGTACCTGCTGATGGCCTTTGCGCCGAACGTGTGGGTCCTGGCTGCCGGCCGCGCGCTGACCGGGTTGATGGGCGGCATTGCCCCGGCGATGGCCTACGTCTCTGACGTCACGCCCCCGGAGAAGCGCGCACAGGGCATGGGGGCAGTCGGCGCCGCGATGAGCCTCGGTTTCGTGGTGGGCCCCGCCATCGGGGGGGTACTCGGCGGCAGCGATGCGGCGAGCGCGAGCCTGCTGCTGCCGGGCCTCGTGGCTTTCTGTATCGCCACTGGAACCGTGCTGGCGACGGTTTTTTTCCTGAAAGAGAGCCTGCCACCGGAAAAGCGCGTGTCGGCCGCCAATGCCGGCAGCGAGGCCGCCAGGCAACCTGGTTTCCGCGAGCTTCTGCGCCGTCCGCTCATGTTGCGGCTGCTCGTCCTGGGGTTTTTCGTGTACATCGCCATGGCAATGTTCGAAACCATATTTCCCTTCTGGACCAAGGCGCGTTTTGGCTGGGGACCCCGTGAAGTGGGGTTGAGTTTTACCTGGCTGGCCATCGTCGTCGGCGTGACCCAGGGGCTGCTCGTCGGACGCCTGGCGCCCGTGGTCGGGGAGGGGCGTCTCGCCATGGCGGGACTGGCCGCCTATGCGGTAGGGCTGACCTGGATGACGCAGGCGCCGAGCTGGCCGTGGATGATGGTCGGCGTCACCTTCACGGCGGGCGGCGGCGGTACTTTCCTGACGGCCATGTCCAGTTTCGTGTCGCAGTGGGCCGGCGCCCATGAGCGCGGCCTGGTCCTCGGCACCTACCAGTCGGCGAGCTGGGCGGGACGGTCGGTTGGACCGGCACTCTCGGGTATATTATTCAACGAAATCAGCATCCAGAGCCCGCTGCTCACCGGCGCTTTCGTCATGCTGCCCTGTGTCGCCCTGCTGGCCTCTATCATGGCGCGGGACGCACGCGCCAGGGGCGTCGGCGGCCATTGAATTGCCGACGAATCCGGTCCGACGGTCCGGTCGAAGCTTATAATTTCACGCAAATCGAACCGGCGAGAGCCGAAAGCCGACGAGGGAGATATCGAAAATGTACATCAATTTCTGGTACCCGATGGCGACCAGCGAGGAGCTCCAGGACAAGCCCCTGCGCGTGCGCGCGCTGGCCCAGGATTTCGTGGTCTACCGCGATTCGCAGGGCAAGGCCCATTGCCTTTCGAATACCTGCACGCATCGCGGCGGCGCGCTCGCCGCTGGCAAGATCATCGGGGATAACGTCCAGTGTCCCTATCACGGCTGGCAGTTCGATGGCGACGGCCATTGCCGGCGCATTCCCTCGCTCGGCATCAAGGCGAGCGTCCCCGGCCGCACGCGGGTGGATGGCTACCCCGTGGATGAGCGTTATGGCCTGATATTCGCCTTCCTCGGCGATCTGCCGGAGTCAGAGCGCCCGCCGATCATGGAGGTCAAGGAGTGGGGCCAGGATGGCTGGCGGGCCACCCTGCAGCACTTCGAGATCAAGGGCTATTACGAACGCTCCATCGAGAACGGCATCGACCCGGCACACAACGAGTACGTGCACGATACCCACGGCTTCAGCGGGGAACGGGAGGAGGAGTACAAGGTGGGCGACATGCGCATGGAGGAGAGTGCCTGGGGCCGCGGCTTCTGGCATACCTTCAAGGCGCCGCCGCTGCAGGGCGACCTCAAGAAGTACCGGCCCGGCGAGGGGGACCTCGAGGCCGGCACGGGTTACCACGGCACGAACCACGTGTGGACTTTCATTCATCCGGCCCCGAACTACCTCATCCACCAGTATCTCTTCGAGCGCCCGATCGACGAGGAAAAGACGCACCTGTACCTCGTCTGCGAGCGGAATTTCGCCCTGGAGGAGAAGAGCGACGCTTACGTCATCGAGCGCAACCAATACGTCGCCAACCAGGACGTGAAGATCATCGAGAACCTGCACCCGACCATGACCCCTGACACCAATACCAAGGAGTTCATGGTGCCGTCCGACAAGTGCATCCTGCTCTACCGCGAGGCGCAGAAAGAATGGGAGCAGAAGGGCTGGCGTATCGACATGGACGCCGTGCATGCGAGCCGCGGCAAGGTGGCTTATGCCATACCGAGTCCCGGGCGGCGCGAGTCGAAGGGCTGGGTACTCGACCCGGTGCCGCTGGTGGCCGCCAGCAAGGGCAGCCAGGACAGCAAGCCGGGTCTCAAGGCCGCGGGCTGAGCGCCCGAGCGCGGTATCGTCACACCCGGCAACGGCAGGCATTGCCCGTCGTGGCCGGGGGCCGACCCCCGGCTCCGGGGGCGGTCCACTCGCTGCACGTCGTGAACGGTATTCGTGGCACGAAACACCAGGGGCTGTTCACATCATGGTAATCACGGCGACGGTGGCCGCAATGCCCGGAACCAGGCCCTGAGCCATGACCGATTCGCGCATCGATCGCATCGTCGCCTGGTACCAGCCGATCGTCGATCTGAATACCGGCCGGGTGGCCGGTTTCGAAGCACTGAGCCGACTCACGTCGCCGGACGGCACGATTGGCTCGGCGGGGCGGCTGATGGATGAGTTCGAGCGCGACCCGGAAGCGCAGTACGCGCTGATCCGCCGGCTTCTTCGATTCATCCGCACCGACATCGTGCATTTGTTCGAGTTCCGACCGGACTTCTACATCAGCATCAACGTTCCGCCGTCGGTGATGGGGACTGGGCGCATTGCGCTGATCCTGACCGAGCTCAGCCTGCAGAAATGGATGCCGCGGCTCGTGGTCGAGTTGACCGAGCGGCAGGCGCTTACCGACCTTGGTCGCGCCTCCATCGATACGGCACGGTCGCTGGGCGTGACCATAGCGCTGGATGATTTCGGCACCGGACACAGCGGGCTGTCCCAGTTCGTCGGCCTCGATCTCGATATGCTCAAGATCGACCGCAGTCTGCTGTTGCCGATACTCGATAATCCCTCGGCTGCCCGCATGTTGCGCGGCATCGTGGGGCTGGCCGCGGCGCTGCGCATGCGCACGGTCGCCGAGGGCGTCGAGAGCTGGGAGCAGGCGTTTTTCCTGCGCGCGGCCGGCGTCGATTATGGGCAGGGGTTTTACTGGAGCCGCGCCGTACCCGGGGAGCAGGTCGCCGAGCTGTTACAGCGCGGATTTGCGCATACTCTCGGACCACCCCGCAACGCATAGAATCTGCTCGCGGCTTGACCGCGAGCCAATGGTTGGATGACCAGGGGAGAAACACGATGAAGAAACTTGCCAAGAGCTGGCTCGGCTTCCTGATGCTGGCATGGTCTGCCATGACGACCGCCATGGCAGACGGCGGTAACGATGCCTATGTGCCGACGGTCCTGGTGACGGGCGCCAACAGGGGGATCGGCCTCGAGTACGTGCGCCAGTATGCCGAACGCGGTTGGAGCGTCATTGCAACGGCACGTCGCCCTGAAGATGCCACGGAGTTGCAGGCGTTGGCCGCGGAGAATCCGCGCATCAGCGTCGAGCGGCTCGATGTCACGGATTTTGCGCAGGTCGATGAACTCGCGGGTCGTTACCGCGGCAGGCCTGTTGACGTGCTCGTCAACAACGCCGGAATCACCGGCAGCGCGCAGAGTCAGTATTTCGGCAAGAACTCCGACTGGCCGGTTTACGAGGCCGTATTGAAGACCAATGTGGTGGCGCCGCTGAAGAT
>JAKLLP010000238.1 GCA_023150055.1 Gammaproteobacteria bacterium
CTGCGACGGCACCAGGTCGGCAAGGTGGACCTCGTGCATGTGCGCTCTCTCGGCGAGGCCACCGAAACACTCGCCAACGCGGAGTTCGACGTGGTGCTGCTCGATTTGCACCTGCCGGATGCCACTGGCCTTGCCTGTGTCGATGCGATACAGGCCGCGAACGAGCGCCTGCCGATCGTCGTCCTGTCCGGCCAGGACAACGAGGAGTTCGCCGTCAGCATTCTCAACCGCGGGGTGCAGGACTACCTGGTCAAGTGGGAGGGCGAGGGGCGCACGATCCTGCGCTCGGTCCGCTACGCCATCGAGCGCAAGCGCTCCGAACTCCGCCTGAACCACCTCGCGCAATTCGATCCGCTGACGGAGCTCGGCAACCGCCAGCACTTCCAGGAGCAGTTGCACCGCGCCACGGCGCGGGCGCGGCGCGAGGGCAGCAAGGTCGCGCTCTTCTTCCTCGACGTCGACCAGTTCAAGGTGGTCAACGACACGCTCGGGCACCAGGCCGGCGACCAGCTCCTGCAGGAAGTCTCGCAGCGGCTGGCCACCCAGGTGCGCACCGGCGACGTGATCGCCCGGCTGGGCGGCGACGAGTTCGCGATCCTCATGGAGGGTCTCAGCAACCCCATCGATGCGGCGGCCATCGCCCAGCAGCTGCTCGACGTGATCGGCGCGCCCTTCACCATCGAGGGACGCCAGATCAACGTCACCACCAGCATCGGCATCACCTTCTACCCCTCGGACCACAGCGATACGGTGCAGCTCCTGAAGAACGCCGACATCGCCATGTACCAGGCGAAGGACTCGGGGCGGAACAACTACAAGTTCTTCACCGAGCGCATGCACACGGAGCTGGTCGAATACCACGAGCTCGAGCGCGATATCGCCAAGGCACTCGACGGGGAAGAATTCCAGCTCGCCTTCCAGCCTAAGGTGAACCTCCTCGATCGACGCCTGCAGGGGCTCGAAGCGCTGCTGCGCTGGAAATGCCCGAGACGCGGCAACGTCGGGCCGGCCAAGTTCATTCCGGTGGCGGAGTCGAGCGGTCATATCGTCCCCCTCGGCTACTGGGTGCTCGATCGCGTCTGCACCACGATCCGACGCTGGCAAGAGGACGGCCTGCCGGTGGTGCCGGTCTCGGTGAACGTCTCGACGCGGCAGTTCCAGCAGCCGAACTTCCAGAAACGCGTGGCCGAGATACTCGGCCGTCACGACATCGACCCCGCGCTCATCGAGCTGGAGATGACCGAGGGCCTCCTGATGGAAGACACGGAGGCCGCGCACCGGGCCCTCGGACAACTGAAGGAACTCGGGGTGCGAATCTCCATCGACGACTTCGGCACCGGCCACTCCTGCCTGAGCTACCTGCGCCGCTTCCCCATCGATGTCCTCAAGATCGACCGCTCCTTCGTGCACGAGGTGAGCGACAACGAGGACAGCCGCATCATCATCGATGCGATCATCTCGCTCGCCCGCAGCCTCAGGCTCGACACCGTCGCCGAGGGCGTCGAGACCAACGCCCAGCTCGATTTCCTGCTCGAGCGCGGCTGCCACGTGGCGCAGGGGTTCCTGTTCGGCGAGCCCATGGTGCCGGAGAACATCGAGCCGCTGCTGCGCGAGCGGCTGGAAGACACCGTCGTCCGGCACGCGCTCGCCCAGCGCGCGGCGGCGAGCCGCAAGGGGTAGACGCCGTGGAAGAGACCAGGATCGGCACGACCATCATCAGCACGGAGCTGCAGGGGCTGCTCTACATCACCGGCATCGGCGTCTGGAACTACGATGGCGCGACCGGGCGCTTCGCGCTCGACGACACCTGCCGGGAGCTTTTCGACCTCGATCCCGACCAGCCGACCAGCCTCGCGCTGATGCGCGAGCGCATCCACCCGGACGACCTGCCCGCCTACCAGCAGGCGGTGCAGACGGCGATGGCGAGCAGCGGCGAGTTCGCCATCGAGTACCGCGCGGTACGCCGTGACGGCAGCGTGCGGTTCATCAGCGGGCGGGGCCGCGTGGTGCCGCACCTGCCGGGCGAGCCCATCGTGGTGAACGGGGTCTGCATCGACATCACCGAGCGGCACACCCTCGAGCAGAAGCTGAAAACCACGGAGCTGCAGCTGCGCACGCTCGCCGAGAGTTTTCCCGGGCTGTTCTGCTACGTGGACCGCGACTACACCGTGCGCTACGTGAGCGATCGCTATGTCGAGCACATCGGCGCGCCGCGCGAGGCGCTCGTCGACAGGCCGCTCGCCGAATTGACGGGAAAAGCGCGCTTTGCCGAGCGCCGCTCGCTCTACGAGCAGGTGCTCGCCGGAACCTCGCACAGCTTCGAGGAAGGCCGGCCCATGCCAGGCGGCAGCGAGCGCCATTACGCCATCACCTACCACCCGGACCGGAGTCTCGAGGGCGAGGTGCGCGGCTTCATGGCCATCGGGATCGATATCACCGAGCTGCGCCAGATCGAGCGCGCGTTGCAGCAGCGCACGGCGGAGCTGTCGCGCTCCAACCAGGATCTGGAGCAGTTCGCCTACGTGGCCTCCCACGACCTGAAGGCCCCGCTGCGCGCCATTGAGGTGCTGGTCGAGTGGCTGCACGAGGACCTCGCCGGCTACGAACAGGGCGAGGTGCAGGAAAACCTCGGCCTGCTCAAGCAGCGCACGGCGCGCCTGAACCGGCTGCTCGACGACCTGCTCGCCTACTCCAGGGCAGGACGAGACAGCGGCGAAGTGGAAGTCCTCGATACGCACCAGCTCGTCACCGACATCGCCACGCTGCTCGACCCCCCGCCCGGGATGCGTATCGAGGAGGATGCCAGCCTGCCGCGGCTCCTCACGCGCCGGGCACCGCTGGAGCAGGTGCTGCGCAACCTCGTCAACAACGCGATCAAGCACCATCCGACCCGGCAGGGCGTCATTCGCGTCTACGCGGAACGCCGCGGCGAACAGGCGCTGTTCGCCGTGGAGGACGACGGCGCGGGCATTCCGCCGCAGTTCTCCGAGAAGGTCTTCCAGATGTTCCAGACGCTGAAGCCCCGCGACGAGGTCGAGGGCAGCGGCATGGGTCTTGCCATCGTCAAGCGCCTGGTTGAGCTGCACGGCGGCCGCATCTGGTTCCACCCCGGCCGCGACGGTCGCGGGACGGTTTTCAAGTTCACCTGGAAAGCGCCGCCGGCGAGCGCCGCGGACCCGACGCATGAGCACGCCGAGCCGCTGCATTCTGCTGGCTGACGACGACCAGATCGACACCAAGGCCTTCGTTCGCGCGCTGCAGAAGCTCGGCGTCGAGCGGCAGGTGCTGGTCGCGCGCGACGGCGAGCAGGCCTGGGACCTCCTGCAGACAGCGCCGGCGCTCACCCCCGCGCTCATCGTCCTCGACATCAACATGCCGCGGCTGAGCGGACTGGAGCTGTTGCGACGCATGCGTGAGCAGGACACGGCCCGCGGTACGCCGGTATTCGTGCTCACCACCTCCGACGACGAGAGCGACCGCCTCGACGCGCTCGAGCTCGACGTGGCGGGCTACATCGTCAAGTCGAGCCTCGCGGCGGGGCTGCAACGGGCACTGGTAACGGCCGGCGCCTGGCCGGCCGGGGAACGGCAGTCTTAGCCCCACTTTGGCGTTGACCGTGGTCCGGCCCATCGCGTAGCGTGCTGCGCGGGGTCGGGAAACGCATGAACGCCTATTTCTGGATCATGGTCGGCAGTGCGCTCGGTGGGGCCGGGCGCCATGCGCTGTCGGGCCTGGTGGCCGAGCGCGTCGGGGAAACCTTCCCGTGGGGGACGCTCGCGGTCAACGTGCTCGGCTCGCTGGTGATCGGCTTCATAGCGAGTATCTCGGCTCCCGATGGCCGGTTCCTGGTCGCCCCGGTGGCGCGGCAGTTCGTCATGGCGGGGCTGTGCGGGGGGTTTACGACTTTTTCCGCCTTCAGCCTGCAGACCCTGAACCTGATGCGCGAAGGCGACTGGCTGCGCGCCGGCGGTAACGTGCTGGTGTCGGTCGTGGCCTGCCTGGTGGCAGCGTGGGTCGGGTATTTGCTCGCCGAGACCATCAACAGGGGCTGACGCCGTCATGGACGTGCCACGCAAAGCGGTGCTGCTGCGGATTTTCATCGGTGAGGCCGACCGGTTCGAGGGCCGGCCGCTCTATGAAGCCATCGTGCTCAAGGCGCGCGAGCTGCAGCTTGCCGGCGCCACGGTGTTGCGCGGACCGATGGGCTACGGGCTCTCTAGCCGGCTGCATACCGCCAGGATCCTGCGAGCGCAGGTCCTGCGCTACGGCAAGAAGAAAAACCAGCCGCCGGCGTGACCGGTCAGCCGGCGTGGAAGAGGACCCGCGGGCCGCTCTCGCGGGTA
>JAKLLP010000239.1 GCA_023150055.1 Gammaproteobacteria bacterium
GCCCCAGTGGCTATCATGGCTGTTATGAGCCGAGACCTCACCGAGGGGTGGAGCGGGAGGGGTCCATCTCATCTCCCCGATACTCGCTTGGTTCGGAGACCCCCGCCTCCGGGCGGTCCGCAGTACCTCGACGCCAGTGACCGCCCTTGCGACGGCAGGCCTCCGCCGTCACTCCCGCCCTCGTCAATCGATACTCGCTTTAGCCCACGCCTGCTCAGTCAGCCGGCCGATGGGCTCTGGCCCGGGGACCATGCCGAGTTCCACGCAGGCATGGCTCCTCGCCCCTCGGGGCTGGTGGCGGTGACGTCAAGGCGGGCGTGTGGAGCCAGCGGAGCAGGATGCGGAGCGCAGGCCTTGCTCCATAGCCCACTGGTGATTGGACAGATCAACGTGTCTGGTGAGGTACTCGAGCGAGCGCAGCACAGGGATGTGCGCAGCGAGCGTACCGCCGCGACGTCACCGCCGCCCGCCCACGCAGCAGGCCGCCGGTCTCACACCAGCGGCATCCCCGCCAATGCGCGAAAAACCAAAATCAAAGCCCCTCGTCGGCCGCCATGCCCTTGCGATAGGTGGTGTAGAGCAGCACCGGGATCCCGAGATCGCCCAGGTTCTCGTGGATGAACGGTTCCACGTCCCCCCACGCCAGTCCACCGACACCGGTCGCCAGGCGCGGCAGCGCGATGCTCCGGAACTTCTCTTTCTGAATCAGCTGGCGCAGGTGGCGAAGCACATGATTGACGTGGGCGACCGTCGCCTTGCCGGGCTTCTCGCCCTGCCTGTAGGCCGCCTCCTGCGTGAACAGGGCGATGATCCGCTGCCCGCCCGGGCCGCCCCATGCCCAGAGCCCTCCTGGTTGCACATGCGTGACCTTGCAGTAGTGGCGGAAGTCCTTGTACATGGCCGGCCACTGCTTGCGCAGCGACAAGGCAAGGCCCTGGTGGAAGTCGTCGTTCGGCGCCACGCCGTGGGCGATGACCTGGGCCTTGGTGAGCAGGATGTCTCCGGTGACCTGAAGCAGCATGTTCTCTCCGATTCGATTGCGCTATCCGGACAATAGTGTGGCATTTCCCCGGTCACTTGCCACCAACGACCGCCCTTGCGGCGGGAGCCTCCGCAGTCGCTCACGCCCTCGTCCATCGATACTCGCTGGGTTCGGACACCCCCGCCTCCGGGCGGTCCACTCGTTGCCGGTCGTCAAGGTGTTGGTGGCAGAGGACGCCAGGGAAGCTCTGCACCAGCAGCCTCCATGCTAAAGTCCGCCCGCCGCCAGGACGGTCTGCCGATTCATGCTGATCGAGTTTCACCGCAGGATGCTCGCCGATGCGACGCGCTCCGCCGCGTTCGAGTCCGCGTTGCGTCGCGTGATCGATCCTGGCCGCTCGAGCGTCGCGGATATTGGCGCAGGCACCGGCGTGCTCGGCTTCCTTGCCCGGCGACTCGGCGCGCGCGAGGTGCACCTGGTCGAGCACGGTGCCGTCATCGAACTGGCCGAGCGCCTCGCGGCCGACAACGGCATCGACGGCGTTCATTTCTGGGCGGCCCACTCCGCGGACATAGTCGACCCGCCGCAGGTCGATATCGTGGTAGCGGAGATTCTCGGCAACCTCGCGCTCGAGGAAAACGCGCTGGAGACGCTCACCGATGCGCGCCGTTTCCTCAAGGCAGGCGGCATCATGATCCCCTGCCGCATACGGCAGTATGTCGGGCCGGTGATCACCGACCGTCATGGCCGGGAGCTGAGCAGCTGGAACGACGCTCCCATGGGGCTCGACTTCGCGGCCGCACGCGCGATGTCCTTCGACAACCTCTACGTTCGGCGGGTCACGCCGGAGGAACTTCTGCCCGGCGAAACCGCACGGCTGTGGGACGACATCGAGCTTGCCGGCGACATCAGCGGACGACGGCGCGGCAGCGTGCGCTGGGACATCAGCGACGCCGCGCGGATCCACGGCTTCGCGCTGTGGTGGGAGTGCGAGCTCGTGCCGGGCATCACGCTCGGCACCAGCCCGGCCGGGCCGCCGACGCATTGGGACCAGGTCTTCGCCCCGATCAGCCGGACGCTCGATGCCCGCCCCGGTGACACGCTCCAGCTCGATCTCGAGTCGGAGACCGGCGGCGGCGAGTCCGGCATCGGTATGCGCTGGCAGGTACGCCACGGCCGCGGCGGTCATGAGCTGTCGCGCGAGGAGCACGATATCGGCCGGGGCCACATCGGCTGGTAGCGTGGCGTTCCAAGGATAACCCCGGTAACGGCTACCGCCCCTGCGGCGGGTGGTCTCGGCCATCGCTCCCCGATACCTGCCGTATCAGGTTGTCGACCGCCGTCACTGTTTCAGGCGTTGCTGGATCTTTCGTGACAGCGGCGTGATGTGCAGGTTATCGGCCAGCTGTGAAATCTGCCGAATGCGTGCAGCATCGATGATTCGCCAGGTCTTTTTCAGCCGCCTGATCAGGCCCTCCCGTTCCAGCCGGCCCAGCGTCCGGCTGACGTGCACATAGCTCAGGCCTGCCGCGTCGGCGACGATTTCCTGGCTGGCGGGCATCACAAAGCCATCGCCATCGGCGAGATCGACCAGCCGCAGCCGTGTCCAGAGCTCCCACAGCAGATAGGCCACGCGCTCATAGGCGTTCAGCCGGCCGATGGCGACCACGTGCGCACGGTTGATCGCCTCCTCATAGGCCTCCGCCCACCACAGCGCCGCACCGATGCGAGGCGATCGCGTCACGAGATCGAGCACGTCCTCTGGCCTGACGAGCGAATAGCTCAGGGTGGTCAAGGCCTGCATGGAAAAGTCGGCGCGCGGCATGACGAAGACCGTCGGGTCGCAGATGTCCCCGGGCATCACGAAATCGATGACCTGCCGGCGACCGTCAGTGAGCGTCCGGTGGCGAAACGCCCAACCTTCGTGGACCAGCACGGCCGCATGCATGCGCTTTCCGGCCTCGATCAGGCCATGCCCTGCGGCACAACGCCGCCGGGTGCCACCGAGCGCGACGAGTGCCGCGAGGTCGGCTTCCGTCAGCTCGACGACACGCGCCAGTTTGCGAACCAGCGGGGCGGGAATGGCCTTGCTCCCGTGTGGGTTTGCGGCCCCTGGAATGGGCCAACCTCTTGCCTGCGCAAAATTAACATAAGTTAAGGCAGCGGGTATGACAGGCGAGCAGCATGAGATTGCGGAGAGGCGTTGTATTTCATTTCTGGTTCTGCGTAATTTTTTCCGGCTTCTGCCACCAGCAGTCGCTCCGCACGGGGCGTCACGTGCCCCCCGGGTCCTGTGGTCGATTGTCATTCGGAGGAAAGCAGATGGCTCAGGAAAGCCAAGGCATTACGGAAGCAAAACAAGCTCCTGTCCCCACGGTTGCCGCCCGGCCCGCCAGCAACAAGGCGAGGGCGGCCAAGACGTTACTGGTCGATGCGAAACTCAACCTTGCCGGTGAGGATCGCCAGCGGCTGATCGCGGAAGCGGCCTACTTCCGCGCCGAGCGGCGAGGTTTCCAGCCGGGCTGCGAACTCGAAGACTGGCTGGCAGCAGAAATCGAAATTGACGCCCTGCTGGACGACGACGAGGGCAGGGCCTGAACAGCGGAGGGTGCCATGGAACATCGCCTTGGCGTACGCCGGCCGATCCATGCTGCCGTGCTGCTGTACCCACCCGCGGGAGCCCCCGTTGCCGGGCGCACCCTCGAGGTGAGCATCAGCGGCATGTTCGTGGAGACCGCGCCGGACACTTTTGCCCAGGGGGCTTTCGCCGATAACGCCGTGCTCGAGGTAGAACTCACCATGCCGGGCAGCGCCGACCTGCGGACTTACCGCTGGCAAGCCATGGTGATCCGCAAGACCCGCAACGGCGTCGGCCTGATGTTCGACCGCCTGCGACCGCCGGCCATCACGCGGCTGCTCGAGACGCTCGACACCGGCCTGCCGTTGGCGGTCCAGCCGTCGCCACGGCCAACGGCGGCGGCAACGAGGAACGAGCTGCGGCTCTGACCGCGACGCGCGCCGGATAGCAGGTCAGTGCGGCAGCATGCGCCGCAGCACGTCGTCGCGGTCGATGAAGTGGTGCTTCAGGGCTGCCAGCACGTGCAGCGCAGCGAGCGCCAGCACCACGTTGCCGAGCAGCTCGTGGACTTCCTCGAAGAGGTCCTCGCTGTCCTCGCCGCCCGGAACCGGCAGCGCGGGGACAGCGAACGCGCCGAAGAAACTCGCCGCTTCGCCCTCGGCCGAGGTCAGCAGCCAGCCCGACAGCGGCAGCAGCACCAGCAGCACGTAAAACCCGATGTGCGTGACGCTGGTGACAGCACGGAGCAACGGTGGCGTCCCGGCCGGTGGCGGGGGC
>JAKLLP010000023.1 GCA_023150055.1 Gammaproteobacteria bacterium
CTTCGTGGCGCGACCGACACGACCTTCCTGGACATCAATGGCCGTTCGCCGACGGTCCCGTCCGCGGTCCGCTACGTCATCACGCTCGATGCCGATACGCGGCTGCCCCGCGACTCCGCCCGCCGCCTCATCGGCAAGATGGGCCACCCGCTCAATCAGCCGCGTTTCGACGTCACGGCGGGGCGCGTCGTCGAGGGCTATGCCGTGCTGCAGCCGCGGGTCACGCCGTCCCTGCCGCTCGGTCGGGAGGGAACCGTTTTTCAGCGCATTGTTTCGAGCGCGCCCGGCCTCGACCCCTATGCCGCGGCCGTCTCCGATGTGTATCAGGACCTGTTTGGCGAGGGGTCCTTTGCCGGCAAGGGAATCTACGACGTAGACGCCTTCGAGGCGGCGCTCGCCGGTCGCGTCGCCGATGGCGCTCTCCTCAGTCACGACCTGTTCGAGGGGATTTTCGCACGGGCCGGGCTCGTGTCCGACATCGAGGTCGTCGAGGAGTTTCCGGCCCGCTACGACGTCGCGGCCGCCCGCCAGCATCGATGGGCCCGGGGTGATTGGCAGCTGCTGCCGTGGCTGCTCGGCCGGCGGGATGCGACGGGGAACGAACGGTCTCACCGCCCGATTCCGCTGATCGGCATCTGGAAGATTTCCGACAACCTGCGACGGACACTGTCGGCACCGGCGGGTCTCGCCGCGCTGGCGCTGGGTTGCACGCTGCCCTTGCGTGCCGCCCTGCCCTGGACCGCATTCATCCTCGGCAGTATCGCCCTGCCGGCGCTGCTGCCGCTTGCCGGCGCGATCGTGCCGCGACGGCCGGGCATCACCGTGCGCAGCCATTTTCGCGCGCTGCGAAGGGATCTCTCGCTGGCCGCGCGGCAGATAGCCTTTCAGATCGTTTTTCTCCCGTATCAGGCGTGGCTCATGACCGATGCGATCGGTCGGACCCTCTTCCGGCTGTTTGTCAGTCATCGCAATCTGCTCGAGTGGCTCACCGCGGCACAGGCCCAACTCAGCGCCAGGCCGGGGCTCACCGGCGTCTATCGCAGAATGAGTGGTGGCGTGACCGCCACGTGCATGTTTGGAGCCGTCACCTACCTCGCCGGAAGCGACGCCAGATGGCTGGCGGCGGCGTTCACGGGCCTGTGGTTGACGTCCCCGGCCGTCGCCATGTGGATCAGCCGCTCCGCGCGGGTCGCGAGCCGACTGCCGTTGTCTGCTGGTGACGCGCACGCACTGCGTCTGTGCGCCCGGCGCACCTGGCGGTTTTTCGAGACCTTCGTGACAGCGGAAGATCACATGCTGCCACCGGACAATTTCCAGGAAGACCCGAGCCCGGTACTCGCCCATCGCACCTCGCCCACCAATCTCGGTCTTTACCTGCTCTCCATCGTGAGCGCACGCGATTTCGGCTGGATAGGCACCATCGAGGCGCTGGACCGGCTCGATGCGACCCTCGAGACAATGACCCGGCTGCAGCGCTTTCGCGGACACTTCTACAACTGGTACGACACGCGCGATCTGCGCCCGCTGGATCCACGCTACGTGTCGTCGGTGGACAGCGGTAACCTCGCCGCGCACCTCATCACGGTCGCCAACGCGGCGCGGGAGTGGATCGACGCGCCGGCCGGACCGGGCGCATCTGCTGCCGGAGTCGACGACGCGTTGCGCCTGGCCAGAGAATCGCTGGAGGCGCTTGCGCCCGACCTGCGCATACCGTCGGTCATGTGGCAGCAGCTCGAAGAGCAGATGGACTCTGTGGCCACGGCGTTACGCGCGATCGATGGTTTCAGCGGCGCTGACCTGACACAACTGCAGGATCTGGGCTCCCATGCAGCCGCGCTCGTCGATATCGCGCGGACGCTCGCAAGCGAAGCCGGCGACGGGCATTACGGTGATTTGCTCTTCTGGACGGACGCCACCCACCGCTCGGTCGAGAGCTGGCGGCGCGACGTCAGGCAGGCGCACGCAGCCGAAGGCGCGCTGCAGGGCCGGCTCGGCAGCGTGGCGGCGACGACGAGGTCCATGGCCGGGGCGATGAGATTCGACTTTCTCCTCGACCGTCATCGCCGGCTGCTTTCCATCGGCTACCGGGTCGCCGACGGCACGCTCGACCCGAGCTGCTACGATCTGCTCGCCTCGGAAGCACGCCTGGCAAGCTTTGTCGCGATTGCGAAAGGCGATGTGCCGAGCCGCCACTGGTTTCGTCTGGGGCGGCCGGTCACGCCTGTGGGCCATGGCGCGGCCCTGATCTCCTGGTCGGGCTCGATGTTCGAGTACCTGATGCCCTCTCTCGTCATGCGGGCACCGGCCGGCAGCCTGCTGGAGCAGACGAGCCGCCTGATCGTGCAGCGGCAGATGCGGTACGGAGCGGAGCTCGGACTGCCATGGGGCATCTCGGAGTCGGCCTACAACGCCCGTGATCTCGAGCTCACTTATCAGTACTCCAACTTCGGCGTGCCGGGTCTTGGCCTCAAGCGCGGCCTGAGCGCGGACATCGTCGTCGCCCCGTACGCAACCGCGCTCGCGGCAATGGTCGAGCCGGGATGGGCGACGCGGAACTTCGCGCGGCTCGTCGCCCTGGGGGCGCTCGGCCGCTATGGCTTCTACGAAGCACTGGATTACACGCGCAGTCGCCTGCAGGAGGGCACGTCGGTCGCCATCGTGCGCGCGTTCATGGCGCATCACCAGGGCATGACCATCGTGGCGATCGCGAACGTTCTGCTGCACGGGATCATGCGCGAAAGGTTCCATGCGGAGCCGAGCATCCAGGCCACCGAACTGCTGCTCCAGGAACGTACGCCACGTGACGTGTCGGTGCTACACCCCGGGGCCGAGGAAGTGCGGACGGTGGTCCGGCTCGGCGAGATCCAGCTCCCGGACGTGCGGCGCCTGCGCACGGCCGGCGAGCCTACCCCGCAGGCGCATCTGCTCTCGAACGGCCGCTACGCGGTGATGGTCACTGCTGCCGGTTCCGGCTACAGCCGCTGGCGTGACCTGGCGGTAACTCGATGGCGCGAAGACACGACGCGTGACGATACTGGCAGCTACCTGTTTCTGCGGGATGTCGAAACCGGGCGGGTGTGGTCCGCCGGTTACCAGCCGTGTGCGGTGGAGCCGGACAACTACGAAGTAACCTTTGCCGAAGATCGCGTGGAGATCGTTCGCACGGATGCGCGGATCGAGACGACGCTGAAAATCGTCGTCTCGCCAGAGGACGATGCGGAGGTGCGTCACCTCTCGATCACCAATACAGGCGCCGGCGCACGGCAGATCGAGGTCACTTCCTACGCCGAGCTGGTGCTGGCGCCGCCGGCGGCCGACCTGGCACACCCGGCCTTCTCCAAACTGTTCGTGCAGACCGAGTATGTCGCCGGGCACGACGCCATCGTGGCGACCCGCCGCAAACGCTCGCCTGGTGAGCCCGAGGTCTGGGCGGCTCACCAGGTGGTCATCGAGGGCGAGGTCCTGGGGAAATGCGAGTTCGAAACGGACCGGGCGCGGTTCCTCGGCCGCGGCCGCGAGGTACGCGCACCCATCGCCCTGACGGACGGCCGACGCCTGTCGAATACCACCGGGGCGGTGCTCGACGCCATATTCGCGCGCAGATGTCGCGTACGGGTGCCGCCGGGGGCGACGGTACGCATGGCCTTCTGGACTGCAGTCGCACCGTCGCGCGAACTCGTCCTGGACCTGCTCGACAGGCACTACGACATAAACGCGTTCGTCCGTGCGAGTACGTTGGCGTGGACGCAGGCACAGGTGCAGCTGCGTCACCTGGGCATCACGGCGGCCGAGGCCAGCCTGTTTCAGCGACTGGCGGGCCATGTGCTGTTTGCCGACTCGTCGCTGCGGCCGTCATCGGACACCATCCAGCGTGGCGGTGGCGGACCTGCGGGGCTGTGGCGGTACGGCATATCCGGTGACCTGCCGATCGTGCTGCTGCGGATCGGTGACGTCGAGGATATCGGCATCGCCCGGCAGTTGCTGCAAGCCCACGAGTACCTGCGCATGAAGCAGCTCGCCGTCGATCTCGTGATCTTGAATGAGCGCGCCGCCTCCTACGTGCAGGACCTGCAAGTGGCTTTGGAGGCGTTGGTCAGAACGAGCCAGTCCCGCGGCCACATCGCAGCGGATTTCGCGCGCGGTTCCGTCTTCGTACTGCGAACCGACCTCATTGCCGCGGAAACGCCTGCGCTGCTCTCCGCCGTGGCGCGCGTCGTCCTCGTGAGCCAGCGTGGTGCCCTCGCCGATCAGCTCGAGCGCTCGCGCAAGCCCGCGGTGCCCACCTCGCGCACGACACCGGGCAGGGCGGCGCGGGCGGACAGCGCGGTGACGGGGCCCGCGCCGCAGGACCTGGAGTTCTTCAACGGGCTCGGCGGATTCGCGGCGGACGGCCGTGAGTACGTCACCCTGCTGGGACCGGGACAGACCACCCCAGCGCCATGGATCAACGTCGTTGCCAATCCGGCTTTCGGCTTTCAGGTTGCGGCCGAGGGCAGCGGCTGCACCTGGGCGGTGAATAGCCGGGAGAACCAGCTCACGCCGTGGTCGAACGACCCGGTCACCGACCGGCCGGGCGAAGCCGTCTATCTGCGCGACGAAGACACGGGCGATCTGTGGGGACCCACGACCGCACCGATGCATCACCCGGGCGCGTTCCATGCGGCACAGCACGGGCAAGGTTACAGCCGGTTCACGCACGAGTCGCAGGGCGTGGCACTCGATCTGCTCATGTACGTCCCGCTCGATGATCCCATCAAGATCTCCCGCCTGACCATCCGCAACACTTCCGGGAGGCCCCGCCGGCTTTCGGTCACGGCCTACGTGGAGTGGGTGCTCGGCCCGTCGCGAGCCGCCTGCGCTCCCTTCATCGTGACGGAGATGGACGCCGCAACGGGGGCGATGTTCGCGCGCAATCCCTGGAATGCAATCTTCGCGTCGCGCGTGGCGTTTGCGGATTTGGCCGGCCGGCAGACTGGCTGGACGGCCGACCGGCGGGAATTTCTCGGTCGCCATGGCACGCTGGCGGAGCCCGCTGCGCTTCTCGGGACAGACCCGCTGTCCCGGCGTGTCGGCGCGGGGCTCGACCCATGCGGCGCGCTGCAGACCGAGATCCTCCTCGAGGTCGGTGACACGGTGCAGGTCGTCTTCCTTCTCGGTGAGGCCGCGGACGCAGCCAGCGCCCAGGCGCTGCTGAAACGCTACCGTTCCGTGGACCTGGAGTCGGTCTTTCGGGGCGTGCTCGATTACTGGGAGGAAGTGCTCGGCACCGTCCAGGTGAAAACCCCGGACCGTGCGATGGACATCGCCCTGAATCGCTGGATGCTCTATCAGACCCTGGTGTGCCGAATGTGGGCCCGTTCGGCGTTCTACCAGGCGAGCGGGGCATACGGTTTTCGCGACCAGCTTCAGGATGCGATGGCGTTGACGGTTTCCCGGCCCGCGCTGGCGCGGGAGCACCTGCTGCGAGCAGCCGGCCGGCAATTCACCGCCGGCGACGTTCAGCACTGGTGGCTGCCCGTGACCGGCCAGGGTGTTCGCACACGAATTTCCGACGATCGCATCTGGCTTGCGTATGCGGCTGCGCACTACGTCGAAACGACCGGGGACCTGGGCGTGCTGGACGAGAGCGTGCCTTTCATCGAGGGGCGGGCGCTGCAACCCGGCGAGCACGACGCGTACTTCCAGCCAGGGGTCTGCGACGAGGCGGCCTCGCTCTTCGAGCACTGCGCGCGCGCACTGGACCAGGCCCTGGCTGTCGGCGCACACGGCCTGCCGCTGATCGGCACGGGCGACTGGAACGACGGAATGAACCGGGTTGGCGAACTGGGTTGCGGCGAAAGCGTCTGGCTCGGCTGGTTCCTGCATGCGACGCTCGAGGCCTTCGTGCCCCTTGCGCAGGCGCGCAAGGACGGAGCGCGAAGCGCGCGCTGGGTGGCGCACGGCGTCGTGCTGCGGGCCGCGCTGGAACACGAGGGCTGGGACGGCGAGTGGTATCGTCGCGGCTATTTTGACGACGGTACGCCGCTCGGATCGGCCACGAGCGAGGAGTGTCGCATCGACTCCATCGCCCAGTCCTGGAGCGTGATCTCCGGTGCGGCCGATGCCGCACGCGCGACGCAAGCCATGGCGGCAGTGGACAGCCAGCTCGTCCGGCGCGACAGTGGTCTCGCGCTGCTGTTCGCGCCGCCGTTCGACCGCACGCCGCTCGATCCCGGCTATATCAAAGGCTATCCGCCCGGCATACGCGAAAACGGCGGCCAGTACACTCATGCAGCGGCGTGGTCGGTGATCGCGTTCGCTGTTCTCGGGCAGGCAGCCAGGGCGGTGGAACTGTTTTCACTGCTCAACCCCGTCAACCGCACGACCTCGCGCGCCGCGGTCCATCGCTACAAGGTCGAGCCGTACGTCACCGCGGCCGACGTCTACTCGGTCGCGCCACATGTCGGCCGCGGCGGCTGGACCTGGTACACGGGCTCGGCCGGCTGGCTGTACCGGGCCGGAATCGAGTGGATCCTGGGGTTCAAGCTGCAAGGCAGTCGATTGAGTCTTGCGCCGTGCATTCCCGCGCACTGGCCCGGCTTCGAGATCGTGTTCAGGTATCGAAGCACCCGCTATGACATCGTGGTCGAGAACCCGACGGGCGTCATTCGCGGCGTGGCTGCCGCGGAACTGGACGGTTGTCCGCTGCCGGAGGGACCGGTCCGGATTGCGCTCGTTGACGACGGCCTGAGTCACAAGCTGCGACTCGTCCTCGGGGAGCGCCGACCGTGAGATCGTAGCCTGGGGTCCTGTGTACGGTCGCGTACAGACCAGCCCAGGCGGTCCGGCTAACGTCGCCACTGCTGACGGCGTTTCGGTCTGATCAGGACTGCGGCGACGCGAGCTTTTCACGGCTCGACACCCCCGGTTCAACCTGTTCACATTGTGAGGAAAATCATGAAGATCTACGGAATATTGGCTGCAACCAGCCTCGCCATACTCGGTCTCGGAGCAACCACCTCATCGCTGGCTGCCGACAAGGCGGAGATCGACAGTAACGTCACCGCAACCCTCGTCGAGTTCGATGCTCTTGTCCCGTCGTACCGGGACCTGCGCGAAAAGGCCGCCGGCGTGCTGGTGTTTCCGCGTGTCACCAAGGGCGGCGTCGGTGTAGCTGGCGAGTACGGCCAGGGCGTCCTGCAGGTCGATGGCAAGACGGTCGGTTACTACAGTATCGGGTCCGCTTCGGTCGGCCTGACGCTTGGACTCGCCAGGCACAGCGAGATCATCATGTTCATGACGCAGGATGCGCTCGACAAGTTCACCAGTAGTGACGGCTGGTCGATAGGCGCAGACGCGGGTATCACCGTGGTCTCGACAGGCTCCAGTGGCGAATACGACAGCAAGACCCAGCAGAAGCCCGTTCTTGCCTTCGCCTTTGCCGAGAAGGGACTGATCGGCGACTTGTCGCTCGAAGGCTCGAAAATCACCAGGATCATGATCTAGTGTCCTGTCCCACAGATGACTTGACTACGGTCGCCGCCTGTCGCGGCTCTGCCGGCCCGTGGCGGCGCGCTGCACTCACGTAGCAGACAGAGCCCGACATGGCGAGCGTATCGGACGACCGTACCACGAAGCCGGCGACGGGCCGCAACATTGGACTACGTCGCAGGCAGAACGGCGGTTCCGCCCCTGTGTCACCCCGTCTGCAGGACATCGCGACCGAGCTGGCGCAGCTCAGGGCAATACTCGCGGCGAGCCAGGCGCAGTCAGCTCTTGCGCAACATCGGGCCGAAGTCCTCTCCGCGACCAATGCGCGGCTGCGGAGGAAACTGCAGTCGCTGTCGAAGCAGGTTGAGCGGGTACGGCAAACGGCCTGCCACGATGAGCTGACCGGTCTGCCCGACAGAGCATTGCTGGTGGACCGGATCCAGCAGGCCATGGGCCAGGCGCTGCGCGTACGAAAGCGGGTGGCGCTGGTGTTGCTCAACCTCGAAGGCTTCAACGGCCTCAACGAGAAGTTCGGCCGTGGTACCGCCGACCGCCTTCTGTACCACGTTGCGAGGGTGCTGACGTCCTCCGTCCGGGGCAGTGACACGGTCTGCCGTTATGGAGGCGCGGAGTTCGTGCTCATTCTGCCGGGGATGAATACCGTGAACGACGCCGAGACGGTCGTGCAAAGAATCCGCGCACACCTGGCAGGATCGTTCCTCCTGAATGTCGTACCGACCCAGATGACCGTCGATGTTGGCCTGGCTCACTATCCGGGCGACGGCAGGGATTGCGTTGAGTTACTCAACCACGCCGATATCGCCCTGCACCGGGAGCGCGCGGGCAGCGTTCCGGTGCCGGCCGGTCACCGTGCGACCGGCGCCGTAACCTGGCTGGAAGCTGGCTCAGTCGAGCCACCGCAATCGGTTTCGCGAGACGGCAGCGTCAACTGATGAACCCCGGCGACGGCCACGACATTCTTCCGTGCGGCGTCGCCAGGCGCGCCGGAGGGTGGAACCGGCCCGGTGCGACTGCAACTTCGCAAGGCTCGGCGACTGCAATTGCGGCATAGCCCCTCCGTATCGGGCGCGTTTGCGCGATCGTCCGCCCGATCGTCCGCCTGATCGTTCGCTGCCGCACGGACAGCGCCGCGCGGCCCGCCTACTCTCACCAGTAAGCCGAAGCGAAGAGCCCGACCCCCGAAGCGGTCAACAGTTCGGGTACCGGAAAAACCCCTTCGCGGCTCGGTCCGTCTCGACGCACCGTATTGAGGAAATCCACATGAACACCGAAACGATCCAGGGAGCCCGCACAAACGCCGGCAATCCCGCAGAACCGCCGAAGATCTTCAGCGACCAGGCGGCACAGTCGACCGATAAGGCCATCAGGTCGACGCAACGCGTGGCCAACGAAGCGCTCACGGGACTGGCCAACACCGCGCAGGACATGCGCGACGAGGCAGCACCGCTGCTCAACCGCGCCGCCGTGGAGGCCCACACGCTGACGCAGCGCGGCCTGGCGGCCGTTCGTAACGGCTCGCATCAACTGCAGGACAGGACCCGGCGCGCCTCGGCGAGCACCGCAGCCTACGTCAGGGACAGGCCGGTCACGGCAATGCTGATCGCCGGCGCCACCGGCGCCGCAGTAATGTCGATGATCAACCTGGTGCGCCGCTCGCGCGGTCCCGGTTGAGGTCAGGCGGAACCCGTCCCCACGCGACACAAGCCGGACCCGGCGCGGAGTTGCGCGATACCCGACTCCCCGCACCAGGAGCCTGCCCGGGTAATCGGCATCGTCACGAGGGTGCCCCAGGCCGAGCAGGTTTTTGCGATCGTTTCGCCGGCATAGTGGTAATCATGTAAGCGAAAGGATCGCAACAAGATGCCGGCGTACGGCGGGCGGGCGCTTAGCCCGCACTAATTGAATAGTTGCGGGTTAGGCGGCAGCCGCCACCGGCAGCAACCGGTCGAACTCCTTTTTGACCACCGCGTAGCATTCACAGGCGTGCTCCTCCAGCGCTGGCCGATCGAGCACCGTGATGCGGCCCCGGCGGTAAGTTATGAGGCCGAGCTTCTGCAGCCTGCCGGCTGACTCCGTGACGCCCTCGCGCCGTACGCCGAGCATGTTGGCGATCAGCTCCTGGGTCATCACCAGCTCGTTCGCGGACAGGCGGTCGAGACTGAGTAGCAACCAGCGGCACAGCTGCTGCTCCACGGAGTGGTGGCGATTGCACACCGCGGTCTGCGCCATCTGGGTGATCAGCGCCTGCGTGTAACGCAGCAACAGACGCTGCAATGGTCCGGCACGGAAGAATTCATCTTTCAACTGCCTGCTCGGCAAACGGTAAGCGTGGCCGGCGCTCTGGACGATGGCGCGGCTCGGCGTGGTCTCGCCCCCCATGAACAGGGCGATCCCGACCAAGCCCTCATTGCCGACGATGGCGATCTCGGCCGAATGGCCATCTTCCATGACATACAACAGCGACACGATGCAGGTCGTCGGGAAATAGACGTGCTGCAGCTGGCTACCGGACTCGTACAGCACGTGGCCGAGCGGCATCGGCACCAGTTGCAGCTGCGGGAGCAGGCGCTCCCGTTCGTCCTGCGTCAGTGCCGCGAACAGGTGGTTCTGCAGGGGCGTATGCGCCCTGGTCATGGTCAAACCTCGCCACGCGAATTGCTGCCCGGAGGCAAACAGTTCCAAGTCAGGGTTCCATCCTATCGGCGGATGATCGTGTCCGCTACCGCACGGAGCCCTCTCGCCTGCGCCCTGCATAAAGTCGAGGGCGAGAAGAGCGGCAACCGTACCAGCCCGGACTGGAGCGATCACGGCGTGCGGGCCATTGCACCGCCAGGAAGGCACGCGCTCGGGCCGATTCGGCTCCCCGGCAACCAGAAGGGCGTTGACGAGGCGCGGGGGCTGCTGCACGAAGAGAGAACTCCGGTAATCGCCGCTGGCGGCTGCTTCACCCGCAGTCGCTGTGCTAACTTCCCGCTCCCTCCGCACACCTCAGAGACCCGACGATGACCCTTATCCGCCAGGACGATTTCATCCAGAGCGTCGCCGACGCCTTCCAGTTCATTTCCTGCTACCACCCGGTCGACTACATCCGGGCACTGCACGAGGCCTACGAGCGCGAGGAATCGCCGGCGGCCAGGGACGCCATGGCGCAGATCCTCATCAACTCGCGGATGGCCGCCGAGGGCCACCGCCCGATCTGCCAGGACACCGGCATCTGCATGGCCTTCGTCCGCGTCGGCATGGACGTGCGCTGGGACGCCAGGCGAGCGCTCGAGGAAATGGTCAACGAAGGCGTGCGCCGCGCCTACACGGATCCGCACAACCGGCTGCGCGCCTCGGTGCTCGCCGATCCGGACGGCACGCGGAAGAACACCGGTGACAACACGCCGGCCGTGACCCACGTGGAACTCGTGCCCGGCAACACCGTCGAGGTCATCGTGGCCGCCAAGGGGGGCGGCTCGGAGAACAAGTCGAAGTTCGCCATGCTGCTGCCGAACGACGACATCGTCGGGTGGGTGCTCGCGCAGGTACCCGCCATGGGCGCCGACTGGTGTCCGCCGGGGCTGCTCTCGCTCGGCATCGGCGGCACGCCGGAGAAGGCCATGCTCATGGCCAAGTGGGCGATGATGGAGCCGGTCAATATTCACGAGCTGCGCGCGCGCGGCGCGTCGAACCGCGCCGAGGAACTGCGCCTGGAACTCTTCGAGAAGGTCAACGCGCTCGGCATCGGCGCGCAGGGACTCGGTGGGCTCTCCACCGTGCTCGACGTCAAGGTCACGGACTACCCGACGCACGCCGCCTCGAAACCCGTCGCGCTGCTGCCGAATTGCGCGGCGACGCGCCATGCGCATTTCGTGCTCGATGGCTCGGGTCCGGCGACGCTCGAGCCGCCGGCTCTCTCCGACTGGCCGCGCCTCACGCTCGACTTCGCGACCAGCCGGCGGGTCGATCTCGACACGCTCGACCGCGCGGCGATCGCCGGCTGGCAGGCCGGGGAACGCCTGCTCCTCTCCGGCAAGCTCCTCACCGGCCGCGATGCCGCCCACAAGCGGCTCGTCGAGATGCTCGCGCGCGGCGAGAAACTCCCGGTCGACTTCACCAACCGATTCATTTATTACGTCGGCCCGGTCGACCCGGTAGGCGAGGAAGCCGTGGGCCCGGCAGGACCCACCACGGCCTCTCGCATGGACAAGTTCACCGCGCCGCTCCTCGAACAGACCGGCCTCATCGGCATGGTCGGCAAGGCCGGGCGCGGCGCGGACACCATCGAGGCGATCCGCAGGAACCGCGCCGTCTACTGCATCGCCGTCGGCGGCGCGGCCTACCTCGTCTCCAAGGCCATCAAAAAAGCGCGCGTACTCGCCTTCGAGGACCTCGGCATGGAGGCCATCTACGAGTTCGAGGTGAAGGACATGCCGGTGACCGTCGCGGTGGACAGCACCGGCAACGCCGTGCACCAGACCGGGCCGGCGGAGTGGCGCGCGAAGATCGGCAGGATTCCGGTGGTGATGGGGTAGCAGTGGTCGGCCCGGATACGGGGATTTGCGGGTGGAATGCCTTGCCCGCTACGCTGCGAACGTCGAAGCTGCGACTCTCACAGCACACCGCGCCGCTGGGCTGACCAGCAGCCGATGGCGGCGCGCACAAGCGCCCACAGCGATGCAACGGCGACCACGGGCCAGATCACCAGCAGGTCCGCGCGTATGTTCGCCTCGGGTGTCCTGGCGAGCACCAACCACTCCCAGACGGCATAGCCGAGCCACAACGCCGCCGGCAACCACAGGACGTTTGCTCTCGGCTGGCTCCTGAGGATAGATGCACGCAGCAACCCCCACAGCGCAAAATGCAGCCCTGCCACGATGACGATATGCATCGGCTGCAGCACCAGCCAGTGGACGAGTGCTTCCGGCACGGTCGGCCCTCCGGGAACGTGCGTTACGACTAGCCGCCGACGACGACGGCCTCCGGGATGTCGTAGTGCTCGACGTCATTGACCTCGATCGACCACGCGCCATCGGCTTTGCTGACCTTCAGGCTGTTGCTGCCGGGCGCCGTCACCTTGTCCCCGATAAAGATCAACACCCGTTCCAGGCCGCCCGGTGGTCTGACATGGACTTCGGCATTTCCAGGCTGGCCGCGGATGACGCCGAAATCACATTGCACCGGCCTGGCCGGTGCGCTGCCGATGAAGCAAGGCACCTGTCCGGTGGCGTGATAGGGCGTCCCCTTGACCTTGGCATCTGCCGCGGGAGCCGCACCCAGCGCCGCCGCAGCCGAGGGCGCACCCGTGATCCCGACCGTGAGCGTGTAACTGGCCGTCTCGTTGCGGCGCGCGGCGTTGCGCATGAGATAGACACGCACCGTGTATTCGCCATCTGCCTCGAGTGACCCGGACCACTCGTTGCCTCCACTCGAGCCGACGAAGACCGCCACGTCCTGCGAGCCGGGGGGAAGCACGTTGAAATAGTTGGAGGCATTGCTGCTCGCCAATTTCACGCTCATGCTCTGCCCCGCACGCGCGCGCAGCTTGTAGTCGATGGTCTGGTCGCCCTTGACCG
>JAKLLP010000240.1 GCA_023150055.1 Gammaproteobacteria bacterium
AGGAGCCGATGTACGCCTGGTCGATCGCGGTATCGGGCAGCGCCGTGACCGCGCCGGAATTCGCCGGCGAGTGCGGCGCTGCGACCTGCGGTACCAGCCGCGCCGCGTCGAAGTCATGCACGGCGCGATAGGTGGCCGCGGGGTCACTGCGCCAGCCGAGCGCATCGGCAACCGGCTCGCGCCCGGCCGCGCGAATGGCTTCGACCGTGGTGGCGTCGGCCTCGACCAACCCGGTCTCCGCGCCGAGTTCGGCCGCCATGTTGCACAGCACGGCACGCTCGCCGAGCGACATCGCCGCCACCGTATCCCCGCCGTACTCGATGCAGCGAAAGGCATTGTCCATCCCGAGTTCGCGGCAAAGCACGAGCATCACGTCCTTGGCCGTGATGCCGCGCGCGAATCGTCCCGACCAGTTCACGCGGATGGTGTCCGGCACCGGCACCCAGATCTCGCCGGTGACGACGACGCCGGTCATCTCGATGGCGCCAAAACCCATCACATAAGCGCCGAATGCGCCGCCGTTGCTCGAGTGGGAGTCCCCACCGCAGACGAACATGCCCGGCTGCAGCAGGCCCTGCTCCATCAGCAACACGTGGCCGATGCCCTGCATGTCGAAGAAGCGGCGAATGCCGAACTGGCGGGCGAAGTCGCGGGTGAGACGCAGGATCGCCGCCGATTCCGCGTCGACCGCCGGCACGAAGTGGTCGGTCACGAGCACGATGCGTTCCGGGTCCCAGACGGTCGCACCGAGCTCCTTCAGCCGCGGCCAGATCCGCCGCGGTCCACCCGAATCGAGCAGCAGGGCGAGGTCCACCCTGCAGGTGACGATCTCTCCCGGCGTGACGGCGGACCGCCCGGCGGCCCGGGCGATGATCTTCTGCGCGAGCGTGGCCGGTGCTGCCGCGTCAGCCATAGCAGCCCGCGAGCCTGGCCCGCAGCCGGACGAGCGCGAGCACCGCATCGAGGGTGGGCGTGCGCACCCGGCGCAGACGCCCGAGCTCGGCAACCGCCCCGGCGATCGGGTCGATCTCGATGCGCCGCCCGGCATCGAGATCCAGCAGCATCGAGGTCTTGTGCAGGGCGAGCGGACGCGTGAGTTCGGTGAGCTGGCGCGGCTGCAGCGGGATCTTCACGCCGAGCGTCGCCGCCACCGCGGCCGTCTCGGCCATGATCGCGTGCAGCGTTGCCGCGGTGCCGGGATCCTCGATCATCTGGCCGAGCGCTGCGCCCGTCAGCACGCTCACCGGGTTGTAGGTCGCGCTCATCGACAGCTTGGTCCACAGTTCCGTGCGGATGTCCTGGCGCACCGGCGCCTCGAGTCCCGCCGACTGCAGCAGCGCGCTGACCTTCTGCACCCGCTCGGAGACCGAGCCGTCCGGCTCGCCGAGCGAGAAGCGGTTGCCGTAGACATGCTCGATGACGCCGGGCGCACTCACGCGCGCGGCCGGGTAGACGACGCAACCGAGCGCGTGTTCGGGTCCGATCAGCCGCCAGAGCGCGCCACGCGGATCGACGCTGCCGAGCGTCGGGTTGACGCCGCCCGGTGCGGCGCGGAAGAAATACCACCAGGGAAAGCCGTTGCCGACCGTGACCACCACCGTGGCGGGGCCAAGCAGCGGCCGCAGCGTCGGCGCCGCCTCGGGCAGGTCGTGGGCCTTGAGTGCAAGGAACACGAGCTCCTGCTGGCCGGCATCGCGCGCGGACTCCACGGCGCGGATCGGCACCGTCTCGCGCCGGCCCCGCTCGACGAGCGTGAGCCCGTTGGCGCGGATCGCGTCGAGCTGCGCTCCCCGGCAGACACCCGTGACCCGCACGCCGGCCCGAGCGAGCCGCGCCGCGAGGAAGCCGCCGATGGCACCAACGCCGAAGATGCAGGCTGTGGTCATGCGGCTATTCTAGGGCGTGAGGTGATCGGCCGGGAAAAACCGCGCTTCTCCCTCGAAGCATCGCGGTGCGTGGGGCGCGCGCGCCCTTCTGCGCGGACCGCAACGGCCTGCTACGGGACTTCATCCAGGGAAGCTCTGCGCCACGGTCGCGGTTCACCGCTTAGCTGCCACCCGCTGCCGCCCTTGCGGTGGGGGGCTGCGCCGTCGCTCCCGCCCTCGTTCATCAACACTCGCTTTGGGCGCAGACACCCGCCTCCGGGCGGTCTCACCATCGCAGACCGTCAAAGTATTTGCGGAACGCCACACTAGAGCCTTCCGGCGAGCTTCCTGGCCACCTGCTCCACCTGGGCCCGGTCCGCCTGGCTCACCTCCGCGTAGTCGCTGAAGCGCTCGGGCACCTTGATGGTGGCATCGATGCCCATCTGCTCGGAACTGGTCGGAAAACCCTGCGGCCCCTTCGGCGCCGACGGATCGAGCACGAAAGCCTGCCCGGCCCGGTTCATGATGATGTCGCTCACCGGCTGCACCCGCGTCTGTATCGCCCACTCCACGGCGCTGATGTCGTACGGATCGACGTCGGGACCGACCACGACCAGCATCTTCGCCGTGCGTGGCCAGCGCCCGGCCGCGCCCCACACCGCGTGCAGCACGTACTTGCCGAACTCCGGGTGCGGCTTGGATTCGCCGTCCACCGAGAGCTGAACGATGTAGGTCATGTTGGGCGTCACGACCGCATCCTTCACCTCCGGAATCTTGCGCTGCAGGTCGGCGAGCAGCTCGCCCTCGATCGGCATGAGCGCCATGTAGTTGTGGTCGAACGGCGGCATCATCTCGATCGTGCCGTACCACAGCGGATCCTTGCGGTGCGTGATGCAGGTGACGTCGAGGATCGGGAAGATCTGGTGCTTGTCGTAGTAGCCGACCGAGTTCGAGTGCCAGCCGATGATGTCGGTCGGCACGTCGGGGCGGAACACGCCCTCGATCACGTACTCGGCGGTCGCCGGCACCTCGAGATCCACCGTCTCGCACTTGACGAGTTCCACCGGCGCGCCACGCAGCCCGCCGGCATAATCGTATTCGTCCATGCCGTAGGGGATGCCGGTCGCGCTCGCCAGGTGCAGCGCCGGGTCCACCTGGCAGGCGATGGCGATCTCGAGCGGCCGGCCCATCTTCTGGGCCTTGGCGAGGTGCAGCCCGACATGGCTCATGGGCGGATTCCAGAACGCGAACATGGAGAGCTGCTTTTTCTGCTGCGCCTCGCTGTAGCTGCCGCCCTGCGGGTGCTCGCTGTTCCAGAAGCTCGTCACGCGGTAGGCGCCGACATTGCGGATGCCGGTCTCCGGGTCCTTGCTCACGCCCACGCCGCCGGTGATGTAGGAAGCACCCTCGCGGCCGAAAAAGACGTGCGGGATGTGCTTGTCCACCGAGAGCTTGTCGCGCGGTATGACGACGTCCTTGCACGGCGCCTTCGCCGCATCGACCATCTTCGGCTTGATCCAGGTGGACGGGTCCTGCAGCACCTTGAAGTGCCGGAGCTTGGCCTCGACCGGATCGCGGGTGCCGAGAATCATCGCCGTGCGCTCGCGAGTACCGTAGGGGTTGAAGACGAGCGGCACGCCGGGCGTGTTGTAGCCCTCGAGGTTGTCGAGGATGAGCGCCGGCCCGTTCGTCTCCGCGAGATGACGCATCAGCGCCTGCAGCTCGTTGCGGCCGCGCTCCACGTTGAAGGGCACGTTGACCCGCCTGAGCTGGCCGGCCTCTTCCAGGTGAGCGAGGAAGGCGCGCATATCCTTGAATGCCATGGGCAGGGTCTCCAAGTGCTGGTTATTTTTGCCGCCAGAATGCTGTGTCCCGGCGGCGCACAACATAGCATCAATCGGCGCCGGACGGGCCGTCAGCGGCGCCCGCGCAGGGCGACGCCGGTGGTGGCTCGTTCATCGCGACGGAAGGGCCCGACGCCCACTCCATCCGGGCAGCGCGGAGCCGAGCTGCCGGCCGCTCCGGCCTTCGCGTATCATGCCGCCTTTCACGGATCTGCCCGAGGGAAATCGTCATGGTTGAACGCAAGGTCGCCATCGTGACCGGCTCTGCGACCGGCGTCGGCGCGGCCGCCGCCATCCTGCTCGCCGAGCGCGGCTGCAATGTCGTCGTCAACTACACCCGCAGCAAGGCCGAGGCCGAGGAGACTGCCGCGGCCTGCCGGGAAAAAGGCGCCGAGACTATCGTTTTCCAGGCCGACGTCGCCGACGACGACGCCTGCCGCGCCATGGTGAAGGCGGCGGCGGACAAGTGGGGCCGCATCGACTACCTCATCAACAACGCCGCGCGCACCAAGTTCAACCCTTACCCGAAGCTCGACGGCGTGAGCAAGCAGGACTTCCTCGACATCTACGCGGTCAACGTCGTCGGCGCCTACCAGATGGTGCGTGCCGTCACGCCTTACATGAAA
>JAKLLP010000241.1 GCA_023150055.1 Gammaproteobacteria bacterium
TTCATCGAGCTCCTGCGCCGGACGCCGCCGACACCCGGTTTCGCGCCGGCAGCCGATCAGCGCTATTGCCGTATGTTCGCGCTGCGCAGCCTTGCCAGGGTGGCGGGTTTCGCCGTCGCGGGCGTCGCGCTCGCCGGCGCCATCTACAACGCGCTCGTCATTGCCGATGCGCGCGAGCGCGCGGCGATGTCCGCGTACACCGCGCAGTCACTCGCGGCGTTCCTGCCGGATGTCATGGATGACACCGGCGGGAAGGTCAGTCCGCTGGAGATGCGCGATACCGTCGAGGCGTACGAGACGCTGCGCGCCGGACTTGCGGACCCTGCGGCGATCCTTGCGGCGATTTCCGCCGCGGTCAGCCAGAACCCCGGCATCCGGGTGGAGGCGATCGAGTGGGGCCCGGCGGGCCCGGTCGCTGGGGCAGAACCGGATGAGTCGCTCGACGAGGAGCCGCTGGAGGGGGAGGCCACGGCAGACCCGGCGGCGGCCATGCGTCCGGGGGCCGTCACCGTCACCGTCGCGGGCCGCATCGAACCTTTCGATGGCGCTTATCCGCGCGCCTTCGACGAGCTGCAGTCATTCATGCGGGCGCTGCGCGCCCTGCCCGCCGTCGAGCGGGTCCGCGCCGCCCGCGAGCCGCTCGACGTGAACCCCGCTTCCACGCTCAGCGGCGAAATCGCGCGCGACGCTGCCCCGGCGCAGGCCGCGTTCACCGTCGAGATCATGATGAGGTCCGGACATGACACGGTCTGACATCGACTGGCGCTACTTCCGCCAGGGTCTGGTGCTGCCGTTCCTGCTCGCGGCCGGAGGGCTCATGCTGTTCGGCCTCAGCGCCTGGCAGTCCGGCGGCGCAGGCATGCGGCTGAATTCCGAGGAGCAATACCTCGCCGATCTCGATCAGCAGCGCAGCGAGCTTGCCACCAGGCTCGAGGCCCGGGCCCGGTATGCAGCAAAGTTCGCGCGATTGCGCGAGGCCGGTGTCGCCGCACCGGGCCAGCGGCTCGCCTGGACGCAGGCCCTGCGCGACAGCGCCACCGAGCTGGGTCTGCCCTATCTGCGCTATGCCGCCATGCCCGAGCAGCGCCTGCCCGTCCCGGGGCCGGAGGCGCCGAGCGAGGTGTCGGTCGCGCTGACGCCGGTCGAACTCGAGGTCGGGCTCCTGCATGAACTCGATCTGCTGCGTTTGGTCGGGCGGCTGCAGAGTGCGCCGGGCCTCCTCGATGTCGCCGGTTGTTCACTGCGCCGTACCGGGGAGAGCCTCGCCCCCGCTGCGGACCAGGCCACCCTGGAGGCGAGCTGCCAGCTGCGCTGGTTCACGATCCCGCCGCCCGGCGGGCTGCTGATGGCGGAGAGCGCCCCGTGAGTCGCACTCGTTGCAGAGCATTGCACACCGCCCGCCGGTTGTTGCCGGCAGCGCTCGTGGCCTTCATGACCGGTCTCGCCGCGGTCCCGGCAGAACGGCGCGATCTCGACGAGATGCGCCGCCGTGGCCCGCAGGCGACAGCTGCGGGCGGACAGGGGGCCGCGGATACGACGGTGGTCCTGAACGGCGTGCTGCATGGCGGGCGCAGCGGGCCCGTCGTATGGGTGAACGGCGTGCAGCGCACGACCGCGGTCGGCGCCACCGCGGGCAAGTCCGATCCCGGCCAAAGTGTGCTGATTGCCGCATCCGGCGGCAGCGCCGCCGCACGGCTGAAGCCAGGCCAGAGCTGGGAGCCCGCCACCGGTGTCGTCAGGGACTGTGTGCAGTGCGTTGCCAAGGCCTCGCCGCAGACGGCCGCAGCCTCACCAGAGACGGGCGCAGCCGAACCCGACGTGCCCGGCCCGGCGGCCGCAGTGGAAACCGCGGAAGCCCCGGAGTCGCCGTGAACCGGCGATGCCAGCGATGTGGGTCCGTGCGCAGTCTCTCCATAGCCGTCAGCGAGGTGCCGCGCTGATGCTGATGATGCTCATCCTGGTCCTCGGCGTGGCCGCCGTGATGGTGCGCGAACTCGCCACGCGCTCGGCGGCGTCTGCCCGCATCAGCGCCAATGCCGCAGCGCTTGCCAGCGCCAGGGAGGCGCTGCTCGGCTATGCGTTGACCTACGATTCCGCAAGCCCGGGCAACCTCGGTCTCCTGCCGTGCCCGGATCGCGACACCAGTGGTGGGTTTGCCGAGGGGCAGGCCCATGACAGCGCCTGCCTGGCGCGGTATCGCAGCGTACTCGGCCGCTTCCCGTGGCGGACCCTCGGTGCGGGTCCCGCGCGAGGCGAGGCGGGAGAGTGTCTCTGGTACGCGGTATCGGGGACGTGGAAGGCGGCCACGGGCGCCATGCCGGAACTCCTCAATCCCGACAGCAACGGGCAGTTCCGGATTCTCGCCGGCGACGGCGTGTCCCTGCTCGCCGGGGCCACGCCCGCCGAGCGCGCCGTGGCGGTGATCATCGCGCCGGGCCAGCCGATCGGCGGACAGCGGCGGACGACACTCGGCAGTGGCGTGGACCAGTGTTCCGGGTCCTACGTGGCCGCACGTTACCTCGACGTCGACCCGGTATCGGGCACCGACAATAGCGTCCTTGCCGCAGGCGCCGACGCCATCGACGACTTCATCGCCGCGGATGCGGGTCGCGACGACGTCAACGATCAGCTCGTGTTCATTACCCGCGCCGAGCTCGAGAGCCGCCTGATGGGACGTGCGGACGTGCAGGCGAGCCTCTCGGCCCTGACGCAGGCCGTCGCCGGCTGCATCGCCGACTACGGAAAACGCAATGCCGGTGGCGCGGGCGACCTGCGCCTGCCGTGGCCTGCGCCGGTCGACCTGCCCTCGTACCGGGCCGACAGCCAGTACGACGACACGGCGGTCGGCTGGTTGAGCGGGCGCGTCCCCGACCTCGTGAACGACTCCAGTGCCCAGACCGGCAACAGCCTGGCGCGCGCGCTCACCGACTGCAACGCCGCGGCAGTCCCCGCGTGGACACCGGCCATGCTCGCGCTGTGGCGGAACTGGAAAGACCACCTGTTCTATGCGGTGGCGGGAAGTTTCCGGCCGGATGCGGTACCGCACTCGACCTGCGGGAGCTGTCTCGGCGTCAACGGCGCCGGGAGCTATGCCGCGGTCGTCATGTTCGCCGGCGCGAGGCTCGAGACGCTCGGCCAGGTGCGCGATGAGCCGCCGGCCGACGCCGATACCCGCGGTGCCATCGGCAATTACCTGGAGGGCCGCAATGCCGCCAATCATCCCAATACGGGCGGCGACGGCGACTACGAGTCGGCCCCCGCCAGCGCCGGCTTCAATGATGTCCTGTACTGCATAGATCCGGCGCTGGGAGTGGCGCCATGTTGAAACGGGTCTCTTCCGGTGCCCGCGAGCGCGGCTTCACCCTGATCGAACTCGCCATCGTGATGCTGGTCATGGGGCTCCTGCTCGCCGGTCTCGTGATGCCGCTTGGCGCCAGGGTCGAGCAGCAGCGCATCGACGAGACGACACGGCAGCTGGACGATATCCGCATCGCGCTGCTCGGCCACGCGCTCGCCAACGACGCATTGCCCTGCCCGGCGACACCCGCGAGCAACGGGCAGGCGGCCTCGACCGCGGCGGGTTGTGTGGTCCGGCATGGCTTCGTGCCGGCAGTGACGCTCGGTCTTCACGGTGGCCGCAACGAGGACCAGTTGTTGCTCGACGCCTGGGGTAATCCGCTGCGTTACTCGGTGAGTGCCAGCGATGCGGATGGCGACGGCAACTGGGACTTCGTGCGTCCGGGCGAGATGCGCGACGTGACCATCGGGGCGCTCACGCCCGATCTGCGTGTTTGTTCCACCGCGGCCGGGTCCTCGCCGACGGCGTGCTCGGGCAACGCGACCACGGTGGTGTCGAACGCGCCTGCCGTGCTGCTGTCCATGGGCAAGGACTGGGCGGGCTTTACCTCGGCCGATCAGCAGGAAAACGTGGGCAACACGCTCGGCGGTGGGCCGTCGGGGCGGAGTTACCCGGTCGCCGGCGACACCGTCTTCGTCAGCAGGCCGCGCTCCGAGGCGAGCGGGGGCGAGTTCGACGATCTCGTGACCTGGATCTCACCGAGCGCGTTCTACGGCCAGCTCGTGGCCGGCGGCCGCCTGCCCTGATCTGCCGGCCCGGCGCGGTCATTTGTCTAAAGTGTGATTGGCTTTACAGAAGCCCGGCGGGCCTTCACGCAGACTCCATGCCGCAAGTTGTCGCGCGCCGGCCCATTGATGGGCCGGAGGAATGCAAACTCAAGGAGAGGTTCATGGGCGCACCGCGCAATCAGCAGGGCTTTACCCTGGTC
>JAKLLP010000242.1 GCA_023150055.1 Gammaproteobacteria bacterium
AAGCAGTGGTGTCCTGTTCTCGCTGCCTGCCGGTCGCCCTCCCTTGAGTCCGGCGGCCGCCGCCATGGCCAGCACCAAGGCGATCCCGGCCATCGTGAGCATCGTGTTCTGCCCGGCGGCAAGTTCGTCGAACCCGGCGCCGACGTACCAGTAGGGCAGTCGCGCGAGCACGACGCCGATCAGCACGGCGCCGATGCCGATGCAGAAGCCGGTCCATCCCACCAGCCGTCCACGGGAGTCCTCGGCCGGATAGTCCGCCTGAACGGCGACCAGCATGACGTTGATGATGGCGATACCGAGCGCGAGGAAGATACGCACGGCCGTCAGTTCGGCGACGCTGCCGACCAGTCCGTACAGCACGTAGCCGGCTGCGAGAATGCCCGCGCCGAGGGCGAACATTCCCCGGCGCCCGAAACGATCCGATGCCGCGCCGATCGCCGAGCTGGCGAGGAGAATGACGATCTCGCCGTAGAACACCAGGTCGCCGCTGACCTGCCCCTGCCGCGCGACTTCCAGCCCCAGGTTGACCGTGAGCACGTACGGCTGGATCACGCTGATGAAGGTGCTCAGCGATACCCCGAGAAAGGCGCAGAAGAGATAGGTGCCGGCGTGGCCCGGTCGCACGCCGGGCGCAAGCCGGATCGGCCCGAGTCGCTGGGCGGTGTGATTCACCGGCAGCTCGCGGTCCGGAAAACGCTCGGTCATTGCAAAGCCAGCATCTGCCAGGCACCCCCACTGGCATTCTCGCCGGGACCGGTCGACAAGTGGCGCCGACAGGTGGTTGCCCCAGCGGCATCACGAAGTCACCGCCCCGAATGCGTCAGCCGTCGCGCCGCGATTTTCGAATCGCCAGGCGCGGTGCCGGACAGTTTGGCGCGCGCCACCGATTGACTATACTGCGCCGAGCTTACAAACCAGCCTCTGGGGAGGGGATAGTTATGGACATTACCACCAAGATCCTGGTCATGATGGTCCTGAGCGGCAACTTCATCACCCTGTTCATGGATCTCCTCGCCACGGGTCCGTCCGGTCTCATGGACAGGAGTGTCGATGCGACGATGAAATGGGCGAAGGTGGCCTTGCAGTTGATCATCATCCTGCTGTTGTCCGTCATTCTCTGGATCGGCTGAGCGGGCCGCTCGCGGCCGGAGGCGGGCCCGTTCGCCGTGCGATCGCTCCCGCCCTGCCCGGACCGTCCTAACTGCGTCTGCAGCCAGGCACCCGGTGGCGATGCGCGGCACGCCATCGAGCCGCTGCGTTTCACCGGCGAGCCGGCGGCTGCGTGGGCCGCGCTGCGCGAGGCGCTCGACGGCATGGCGCGCGTCACGATCATCGAGGACACCGGCAGCTACCTCCACGCGGAGGCGCGCAGCCTCCTGTTTCGTTTCGTCGACGATGTCGAGTGCACCCTCGACAGCGAGGCGCGCGTCATCCACGTGCGCTCCGCATCACGGGTCGGATATGGCGACATGGGGGTCAATCGCCGGCGGGTGGAAACCCTGCGACGGCTGATGCGCGGGGAAGGTTAGTGCCGCGGCCCGCAAATAACTGGCGCTTCGCCCAGTTCTACGGGGATGCCAGCCGGCGTGAGATCGGCACCGTGCTACCAGGGCTGGCGGCGGTGACGTCGCGGCGGGACGCTCGCTGCGCACATCCCTGTGCTGCGCTCACTTGGGCTCCGCTGCGCTCCGCATCCTGCTCCGCTGGCTCCACACGCCCGCCTTGACGTCACCGCCACCCGCCCTGGGGCGTCAGGAGCCGCGCCTGCGTGAGACTCGACCCGTCCCCGCGCAGAGCCCGGAGGCGACACCCACGGGGTCTCGCTGGTCCGCAAGTGGACTTCGGCGCGGGAGGAACAGCTGAGTCAGGCTCCCAGCCCCGGCCTCGGCATGACAGCAGCGCGCGGGCTGGTGCACACTCTGGCACGCGATGCCTCCCGCCGACCCAAAGCGCATCCTCGTCATCGACGGCCATCCCGACCCGCAGCCGGAGCGGTTCGTGCACGCACTCGCCGACAGCTACCGGGCCGGGGCGGAGTCGGCAGGCCATGACGTGCGCCTGGTCCGGGTGGCGGAACTCGATTTTCCGCTGCTGCGCACGGCGCATGACTATCGCCACGGCGAGCTGCCGCCCGTCATTCGCGCCCAGCAGCAGTTGCTCCTGTGGGCGCAGCACGTGGCGGTCCTGTTTCCGCTGTGGCTCGGTTCCACGCCCGCGTTGCTCAAGGGCTACTTCGAGCAGGCGCTGCGCCCGGACTTCGCCTTCGGCGCCGAGCGGGGCAGGGGCCTGCCGGAGAAGCTGCTGAAGGGACGTTCGGCGCGCGTCATCGTCACCATGGGCATGCCGGGCATGTTCTACACGCTCGTTTACCGTGCGCACAGCCTGCGCAGCCTCGAGCGCAACATCCTCGCCTTCGTCGGCTTTGCGCCCATTCGCGACACGGTGATCGGCAGCGTCGAGGAGCTTGACGCCGCGGCACGCGACGGCTGGCTCGCGACAGTGCGCCGGCTGGGGCGGCGGGGCAGTTGAGCCGTCGGGCGGCCGTACTCGCCATCGACCAGGGTGGCCATGCCAGCCGCGCAATTCTCTTCGATGAAGCAGGGCGCAGGCTCGGGGAGGCGAGTGCGCCGGTGGGCACACGGCGGGAGGGCGCCGACCGCGTCGAGCACGATGCCGAGGAGCTGATCGACTCGCTCGAGCGCGTGATCGGCGAGGTCTGCGCGCGCGCGCAGTCGACCGGCAGCAGCGTCCTGCGCGCTGGCCTTGCCACACAGCGCTCCAGCATGGTGTGCTGGGACCGGGTGAGCGGACAGGCGCTGTCGCCCGTCATCTCCTGGCAGGACCGGCGCAATGCCGCCTGGCTCGAGCAATTGTGCCCCCGGGCGGACGCCATCCGCGAGCGGACCGGCCTGGTGCTCAACCCGCACTACGGCGCGAGCAAGATGCGCTGGTGCCTCGATCACCTCCCGGCCGTGCGTGCGGCGGCCGTTGCCGGCACGCTCGCCATGGGGCCGCTCGCCTCGTTCATTCTCTTCCGGCTGCTGCCGGGCAGGCCCCTCGTCGCCGACCCGGCCAACGCCTCGCGCACCCAGCTCTGGGACCCGCGCCGCGGCGACTGGTCGGATGAACTCCTGGCATTGTTCGGCGTCTCGCGCGGGCACCTGCCCCGCTGCGTGACGAGCCGGTTCGACTACGGCGCGCTCGACACGCCGGCGGGGGGCGTGCCGCTCATCGTCGCGACCGGCGACCAGTCGGCCGTGCCGTTCGCCTTCGGCCCGCTCGACACGCAGGTGGCCTATGTCAATGCCGGCACCGGGGCGTTCGTGCAGCGCGCCGTTCGCGGGCATCTGCCGCAGGCGCCCCTGTTGCTGGAGAGCGTGGTCTGGTCGGACGGGTCCGGCACGGATTACATGCTCGAGGGCACGGTCAACGGCGCCGGCAGCGCGCTCGAGTGGTTCGCCTCGCGAGAGGGCGTCGATCTCGATGCGGCACTGCGCGCCGCCGGGTCAGCCCAGCCCGCGGCACTGCCGCTGTTCCTGAACGGGGTCGCCGGTCTCGGTTCGCCGTTCTGGTTGAGCGATTTCGAATCGCGGTTCATCGGCGCGGGCAGTGTGGAGGCGCGGCTCATCGCCGTGCTGGAAAGCATCGTGTTTCTGATCCAGGTGAACCTGGTCGAGTTGGCTCCCCATGGACCGCCGTTTTCGCGCCTGGTGCTGACCGGCGGAATCAGCGCGAACGATGGCTTCTGCAGGCGCCTGGCGAGCCTCGCCGGTATACCCGTGTGGCGCAGCCGGGAGCCGGAGGCGACTGCGCGCGGCCTGGCCTGGCTCGTGGCGGGCTCGCCCTCTGGCTGGACGCCGGCGGCGGGCGATGACTTTGCGCCGCAGCCCGATGCCGCTCTCGCGGCGCGATTCCGGCAGTGGCAGGGGAGGATGCCGCGCCATGCGTAAGCTGCCGCGCCGTTTCTACGACCGCGATACCGTGCTCGTCGCCCGGGAACTCCTCGGCAAGCTGCTGGTGCACATGGTCGATGGCGAGGCGCGCGTCGGGCGCATCGTCGAGACCGAGGCTTACCTCGGGCCACACGATCGCGCCGCGCACTCGGCACGCGGCTTGACGCCGCGCACCGCGGTGATGTTCGGCCCGCCGGGCCACGCCTACGTCTACCTGATCTACGGCATGTACCACTGCATCAACGTCGTGACCGAGCGCGAGGGTCACGCCTCGGCGGTGCTCATTCGCGCGCTCGAGCCGGTGCGCAACCTGGCCGGCCGTACGT
>JAKLLP010000243.1 GCA_023150055.1 Gammaproteobacteria bacterium
TGGTCTTGTCGAGGGCGCGCGCCCGGAACGGCAGCGGACAGGAAAAATGCTCCTTCGCATAGGCATAGCCGAGATCGAACGCGGCCTGGTTGGAATCGAGCAGGTGCTGCTTGGTGGCGAAGCTGTCCTGCAAGAGCTTGCGGACCACGTCCACGTCGATGTCGAGCAGCGCCGACAGCACGCCGACATAGGCGATGTTCTTCATCAGGACGCGTTCGCGCGCCCGGTTGAAGCGCTCGTTGCACAGCCGGGCGAGCGGAATGCCGAGGATGGTGATGTCCTCGCGCTGGAGCTGCGTCGAGCGCGGCCAGGTGGAGTCGTAGATGAGGTAGCCGCCCGGCGCCACTTCCCGCAGGTCCTTGCTGTAGGTCTCGGCGTTCATCGCCACCAGGACATCGACGCGGCCGGAACGGCAGATGTAGCCGTCCGCGCTCACCCGGATCTCGTACCAGGTGGGCAGTCCCTGGATGTTCGAGGGGAAGTAGTTCTTGCCCGCCACGGGGATGCCCATGCGGAAGAACGATTTCATCAGCAGGGTGTTGGCGCTGGCGGAACCGGTGCCGTTGACATTGGCAATCTTGACCGTGAAGTCGTTGTCTCGCGGTTTCTTGATCATGGCTTTGATTCTGGTCTGCTCGGAGCGGTCGGGATCAGGTGCCCGTGCGGGCCTGAGGCACGGTCTCGGCCGCCTCGTCGGCGGCGTAGGGCACCTTGAGCGTGAACTTCTGCATGTCCCAGGCGCCGGTCGGACAGCGCTCGGCACAGAGCCCGCAGTGCACACACAGGTCCTCGTCCTTGACCATGACGCGGCCGGTCTGCGGCAGACCGGCGGACACGTAGAGCGACTGGCCCAGGTTCTCTGCCGGCGCCGACAAGCGCTGGCGCAGCTCGTCCTCGGGCCCGTTCTGGGCGATCGTCAGGCAGCGCGTCGGGCAGATGTCCACGCAGGCGTCGCACTCGATGCAGAGCTTCTCGGTGAACACCGTCTGGATGTCGCAGTTGAGGCAGCGCTCCACTTCGCGGGTGAACTGCTCCGGCGTGAAGCCGAGCTCCACCTCCAGGCTGATGTTCTTGAAGCGTTCGCTCAGCTTCACGTGCGGCATGAGGCGGCGCTCGGCCGGCTCGTAGGCGTTGCTGTAGGCCCACTCGTGCATGCCCATCTTCGAAGTCGCGAGATTCATGCCGAAGGGCAGTCGGCTGGCGATGTCCTCGCCCTGGCAGTACTTGTGCATCGAGATCGCGGCCTGGTGGCCGTGCTCGACCGCCCAGATGATGTTCTTCGGCCCGAAGGCGGAGTCGCCGCCGAAGAACACCCCTGGCCGGGTGCCCTCGTAGGTGACCGGATCGACGACCGGGACTTCCCACTTGTCGAAGTCGATGCCGAGGTCGCGCTCGATCCAGGGGAAGGCGTTCTCCTGGCCGATGGCGAGCACCACGTCGTCGCAGGGGAACAGCTCCTCGCCGACCACCCGCTCGGCGGTGATGCGCCCGCGCTGATCGAACTCGTACTCCATCTTCTCGAAGATCATGCCGGTGAGGCGGCCCTTCTCCACCACGAACGACTTCGGGGAGTGATTGACGACGATCTCCACCGTCTCCTCTTCGGCGTCCTTCAGCTCCCAGGGGGAGGCCTTGAAGAACTCCCGCGGCTTGCGGGCCATGACTTTGACGTCCTTCGCCCCCAGCCGGAGCGAGGTGCGGCAGCAGTCCATGGCGGTGTTGCCGACACCGATGATGAGCACCCTCTCGCCGATCTTGTCGATGTGCCCGAAGGCCACCGACTCGAGCCAGGCGATGCCAATGTGGATGTTCGCAGCCGCTTCTTCCCGGCCGGGCAGCTTGAGGTTCTTGCCCCGGGGCGCGCCACTGCCCACGAAAACCGCGTCGTAGTTTTCCGCGAGCAGGGCCTTCATGCTCTTCACCGGGCTGTTCAGGCGCAGCTCGGCGCCCATGCCGACGATCATGTCGATCTCTTCGTCGAGCACCTCGGCCGGCAGCCGAAACGAGGGGATATTACTGCGCATCAGCCCGCCCGGGACGGGCAGCGCCTCGTAGATCACCACCTCGTAACCGAGCGGCAGCAGATCGTTCGCCACGGCGAGCGATGCGGGCCCGGCGCCGACCAGCGCAACGCGCTTGCCGTTCCTCGTTTTCGGCGGCTTTGGCAGCCGCGCGGTGACGTCCTCGCGCAGATCCGCGGCAACGCGCTTGAGCCGACAGATCGCCACCGGCTCTGCCTCCACCCGACCGCGCCGGCAGGCGGGCTCGCAGGGACGATCGCACACGCGCCCGAGAATGCCGGGGAACACGTTGCTCTGGCGATTCAGCATGTAGGCGTCGGTGTAACGCCCCTGCGCGATCAGGCGAATGTAGCCGGGAACATCGGTGTGGGCAGGGCAGCCCCACTGGCAGTCGACTACTTTGTGGAAGTATTGCGGATTACTGGTGTCGGTCGGTTGCATGGCGAGCGGGGGCGTTACCCGGAAGCGGCGGGCCTGAGGTTGGAGCGATGATGATGAGTGGGTGCTGCGTTGAAATTGGCGGGATTATACATACGGCAAAAACAAAGCATATCGCGGCTTGCGCGGGCACGGCGCCCGAGGAAGAATCCCGCACGGCAGCGCAATGGTTCCCACCGGCCGCTCGGCGCGCGGCGAACACGCCAACGAGACCGACAGGAAAAAGCTTTGATGTCAAACAATCCGCCTGTTTCCACGGTACCGCGCTACGCCGCGCTGGCCCTGCAGATTGCCACCGACTGCGTGAACGACTGCCCCGACCGGGCGAGCGCGCGCTCGCGCATGGCCGACAGCCTCGCCCGGCTGCGGCGCAGTCTCGCCGGCAGCAGGGGCTTCATTCGCCAGTACAACGGCGTTGACATAAGGCTCGCGGTGCTCCCGGAGTACTTCCTCACGGGTTTCCCGATGGGCGAGAGCGTCGCCGAGTGGCGCGAGAAGGCGGCGCTCGCCATCGACGGCCCGGAGTACGCGACGCTCGGCCAGATTGCCCGGGAACTCGACCTCTACCTCGCCGGCAACGCTTACGAGGTCGATCCGCATTTCCCGGAGCTGTATTTCCAGTGCTGTTTCATCATCAGCCCGGCCGGCGAAGTGGTGCTGCGCTATCGGCGCCTGGTCTCGTTGAGCGCGCCGACCCCTTACGATGTCTGGGACCGCTATCTCGAGGTCCACGGCCTCGACCAGGTTTTCCCGGTGGCCGACACGCCCCTCGGGCGGCTCGCGGCCATTGCCTCCGAGGAAATCCTGTACCCGGAAATCGCCCGCTGCCACGTCATGCGCGGCGCCGAGGTCTTCGTGCACCCGACGAGCGAGGTCGGCAGCCCGCTCATGACCCCCAAGGAGATCGCCCGGCGCGCCCGGGCCGCCGAGAACCTGGCCTACGTGATCTCCGCGAACTCGGCCCGGCTCGACCACATCGCCATTCCATCGGCCTCCGCCACGGGGATGTCGAAGATCGTCGATTACAAGGGCGACGTGCTGGCCGAGGCGGCACCCGGCGGTGAATCGATGGTCGCCACGGCAACGATCGACATCGAGGCGCTGCGCGCCGCGCGGCGGCGCACCGGGCTCACCAACATGCTCTCGCGCCAGCCCTTCCAGCTCTACGCCGACAGCTATGAGTCGACCGTTTTCCACCCGAAGAACCTGCTGCTGGAGAACGGCCGCCCGCGCGTGCCCGAGAAGGGCGAGCTCGGCAGGTTTCAGCTGGCCGACATCGAGCGGCTGGCTGACGACGGAATCATCTGAAATGCGCTGCCGCCGGCTCGCTCGCCTGAGTTTCGCGGGCTCGCTCTTGTAGGAGCGGCTTCAGCCGCGACTATTCAATGCAACCGCTGGCGGCGCCTGGCGTAGCCCAGCGCCCCGAGCGCCGAGAGCAGCATCCACACCGCCGCGGGAACCGGCACTGCCTGGACGCTGAGCCGCAGGGTATCCACGCCCTCGGCGTCGAGCAGGTGACCTGCCGGGTTAGGAAGACCGCCCGACGCGGGTGTTGGCGGTGACCTGTGCCTTGACCGGCGCAAGGACCGTCCTTACCGTAAGGAGTTTCCTTACCGTGAATCTGTCCATGATCACCAGCAAGCTCACCAGCAAGGCACAGACCACGATCCCGCAGGCGGTCCGCGCAGCCTTGAAAGTCAAGGAAGGCGATGAGCTCGCCTACCAGATCGACGGGGATCGCGTGATCCTGACCCGGGCCAGCGATGCGCCGGCGGCCGACGACCCGTTCCGCGCGTTCGCGGAGTGGA